>NZ_MIBT01000122.1:0-41889 GCF_001829605.1 Sulfuricurvum sp. RIFCSPLOWO2_12_FULL_43_24
GAAGAGTGGCAGAATAAAGCACGTGAACTCGAAAAACGGCTAGGGGTCTACGTCATCGGACGAAGCCGCAAACAAAAACTGATTCTTTCCCAAGATTATGTCACCGAAAAACTGCAGATTGCTGGGCGCGAGTACCGCTATATCCATATCGAGAACAGTTTTACCCAGCCGAATCCGAGAGTCAATGAGCAGATGATAGAGTGGTCACTCTCTCAATTGGAGGGGATAGGCGGCGATCTACTCGAACTTTACTGCGGTGCCGGAAATTTTACGATCCCTTTTGCGACCAGATTTGAACGGGTATTGGCAACCGAAATCTCAAAATCATCGATCCACGCGGCAAAACAGAACATGGCTCTTAATGGGGTAGAAAATATTGAGTTCGTTCGTCTGAGTGCCGAAGAGTTTACCTGTGCACTCGATGGGGGACGTGAATTCCGCCGTTTGGAAGGGCTAAAAGTAAGCGATTATCATCTAAAGACTCTTTTTGTCGATCCTCCACGAGCAGGTTTAGGAGAAGAACCGTGTGCTTTTGCGGCACGTTTCGATCATCTTCTCTATATCTCATGTAATCCTGAGACACTGTATCGTGATTTGGAGATACTCTCTCAAACCCATACGATTACGGCTATGTCGGCATTTGATCAATTCCCCTACACTCACCATTTAGAGATGGGTGTGAAGCTAACCAAAAAAGGATTGGCGTGAAAGCTATCTTACTGAGTACCTTAGCGGCAGTTTATTTATTCGGAGCAACGGAGCAAAGCGGCGCTATAGTGAATGAAGTTGCGAAACTTCGTCAAAAATACGAAGAGTGCAGAGCGGGGCAAAGTACTGTTTTAGGAATAGAGCCAAAAGTATACGCACAGTCTGAAAAAGAGCGCAAAGAATTGAATACGAAGGTAATAGGGTACAAAAGCCGTATTGCCGATTTGGAAGGGCAAATAAAACAAAGCTATTCGGAACTTACCCGTCTTAAAAAACGCAATACCGAAGTCGAACGTGAAATTTCCCAAAAAAGAGGGGTGGTTCAAAGTTTGGAACAGACACTTACTGCACGCGATAAAAATTATCGGGCAGAGGTAGAGCGCAATGAAATGCTCACAGAGCAAACCAATACGGCAAAAGTAAGCCGTATCGAGCGCAAAAATCTCACGGATTCGTTAAGCAGAGCAAAATTTGACATTGAGCGGCTCGAGAATGTGATTGCTAAAACAGCCAAAGAACGGACGCGATTGGAAAAAGAGCTAACAGAATCGAGAGCGCAGGTTGATAAATTCCGTAACACGAAAACATCGAGCGTTGCAAATGTGCAAGAGGTAAAAAATGTTGCCCCTGTATCCGATCAAAGCGGTAAAATCAAGGCTCTTCAAAATGAGCTCTCTCGTGCCAATGCCCTGATCGTTGAACTGCAAAATACTCCAAAACCGAGTACTAAAGAGAAAGTGGTTACCAAAGTAGTCGAACCCACCGATAAAATTGTGGCATTGCAGCGTGAACTTTCCGCCGCACAGACAACCATTGCCAATCTTAAAAAAGGTTCTAAAGTGACGGTTCAAGAGAGAATCGTTGAAAAAGTGCTTTACAGAGATCGTCCGGTCGTTCAGGAAAAAGTGATCGAGAAGGTTGTTTATAAAGATCGCCCAATTGTTCAGGAGAAGATTGTCGAGAAGGTGGTCTATAAAGATCGTCCGGTCGTACATGAAAAAATCGTAACCAAAGAATCGGATGCAACCGAAAAACTGAACCGTGCATTGCAGCAAAAATTGGCTGAAAATGAAGCACAAATGGAAAAACTAAAAGCAAAAAAAGGGAAACTGACACCGCCGAAAATGAGCAAAATTGCTCAAACTCCTGACATTAAAACTTCGGTTGTATCGGCCGCTTCTACCCCTAAGAAAGGGGGCTTTTCTTCTGCCTACCGTATGGCTTCCAATGCTCCGATTTACAATGCCCCGGGTGGCTCACAGGTTGATACATGGGAAGCTCGACGATCGTTTACGGCCGGAAATCCGTCAAACGGATGGGTTCATATTACGGGGTATTTTGTCAATCGGGTATGGACTCCGACCGGTGCGGGTGAAAATTTATACGTAAGAGAGAGTGACGTTATCCGAAGATAACGCTATTAATACCCGTCATACGGTAATTTCGCTTCTTTCCATCCGAACATAAATCCGTTATCAAGATTCCCTCGTTCCCAACGTCCACGTTGGGAACGCATACAGGCAATAAGTGATTAACAGCTATACACTCCCAAGCTGGAGCTTGGGAACGAGGGATCTTTTCCTGTCATTCCCGGCTCGATCGGGAATCTATAACACTTTCCTCTCATTGGGAATTCAAATAAATTATCTGTTCTTAAAATTTTAAACAAAATATATTTCTATGTTATCAAAAAATAGATACTATAAATAATTGTTTATATTAATTTGATTTTAATCAAAAAAAAGAGTGGCATGAAAAAGTGGCTTATGGGAATTGCATTCATTTTAAGTATTGTAATGATCGTACAGCAATTACGTACTAACGAGTATGCATCAGCGAAAAAGTTAGCAGAAGCCGGAAATTATCCCTCGTTCCCAACGTCCACGTTGGGAATGCATACAAATGTAGATAGAGCGAACGAAGATATACACTCCCAAGCTGGAGCTTGGGAGCGAGGGAATCAATAGTGGAACGAATTTAGCCAAAATGGATCGCTATATGAAACGGCTGGGATTTGTTCAGACGGGTGGGAATTATGCATTGGCTTTAAATCTACCACAGGAGGGGAAATAAGTGGAAACTTCTATCAATTTCAAGGGTTATCTTATCCGCTTTACATTCATGTATATAATTGCTTCGGTAGCAATAGTGCTGATAGCGGAATTTTTACATATCAATAACGCAGGTATGTCGATGGTTCCGCTCGTAACGGCAGCAGCATTTGCCATAGGCCACTTCGTCAACGATCATGGACGTATCCCTACATCAAAAGAACGTTCCGTACTTGTATTTGGATCACTGGGAATAAGTACCTTGGTCTCATCGGTTATGGTAGGTTTATTTTTAGCCTTTTCAAGCGAATCACAAGCATTGGTTCAGGCATTATTACATATCAACATGGGTGTAATGATCGCCGTATTTGCTTTTGTGCTCGGGATATGTGCGGCGATGCTATGGATGAGTTATGGATGGTTCGCAAAGATACAGTTACGTGCATTAGAGCGCAAAAGGGGTGTAGAATAAGAGATAATACACCTAGAAAATCATCGGCAATTTTTGCCGCCTAAACAAAAAATAAAATATATAAAAATAGGAGAAAAACAATGGCATTTGTAAATGAGTATATATCTCAAGAGGATAAAGAAAAATACGGTTTAGATGCATTATGGGGAAAATATCATGATGCTTCGCATCAAAAGTTACCTAATAAAAAAGACTGGACTATCGACAGAGAGAGAGATTTGGCTGATACAAACAGCTCTTATTCGTGATGATAGTATTTTTGATCATGCATTTTCTAATGAGCAGATATGGACATTTTACGCTCAAGGGCAAAGCGTGGAAGTAAGAATTGAGTATTCAAAGAAGAAAGAGATAAATGGAACAACATACAACGCTGTTTGGGATCTTCTCTCTCTCTCTCTCTCTGTCCTGATGTATTGGACCATCTCTCAACCGATGCTTTAATTGCACTATTAGAAGAGGCATTGCAAATTTATGGCAATGAAGGAGTCTTGTTACAAACTCCAGACTTCACTGTTGCTCTTCGCGATTGCAGAAAGGATCGATGATGGCACTTTATAATACTCTCGAAGAAGCCAATGCAGTTTTATCATCTGCAAATAGCACGACGGACATTATCAATATTCTAAAAGATATCAATATTGATTCATCCCTCGTTCCCAACGTCCTCGTTGGGAATGCATACAAATGTAGATAGAGCGAACGGAGATATACACTCCCAAGCTGGAGCTTGGGAGCGAGGGAAAATATTTTTCTGATAAAAGTGTAATCGAAGTGCTAAAAGAGGCTTTGGAAGTTTACGGGTTTGACGGTATGGAAGGTCCATATGGATTAAGTCCACGGACTCGTGTCACAAATATTATCACCAAATTGAAAGTGTAAGGAGCTAATCATCCCTCGTTCCCAACATCCACGTTGGGAATGCATACAAATGTAGATAGAGTGAACGAAGATATACACTCCCAAGCTGGAGCTTGGGAGCGAGGGGAAAATACAAGGAGAGCGGCGTGAAAAATTTTATGAAAAAATTAAATGCCAGGAATTAAATATGGATACAGCGACTTTATACATAATAGGCGGAGGATTGGTATTGATCCAATTTTGGTTTGAGCTTGAATATCGAGGTCATACTTGTTGTTCAAAGCAAAATAAAGAAGCACAGAAAAAAGGTGAGGATGAAATTGAAGTAAGGAAAGATATTGGTTTTTGGCATGGTTTAACATATAAGATCATTACTGTTATCAATAAAAGGATATTGGCTAAATCAGGTGCAATTATTATTGCTATAGGGTTACTTATCGAAATTATAAAATAAAAAAAGGGATAAAAAATTGAACAAACGTAAAATGTAGAGCAAACGCTCGATATGATTTCCCTCGTTCCCAACGTCCTCGTTGGGAATGCATACAAATGTAGATAGAGCGAACGAAGATATACACTCCCAAGCTGGAGCTTGGAGCGAGATTCAAAATTGAAATAAATAGAGGAAACTCAAATGGGACGAAGTCGATATAAAATACATGAACCGACTTATCCCCATTTTGTAACTTGTACCGTCTTGCATTGGATACCGATCTTCACCCGTACCGAAAGTGTACAAATTCTCATCGATAGCCTAGCGCATTTGCAACAAAATGATAATCTAAAAATTTATGCTTATGTCATTTTAGAAAATCACCTCCACATGGTCGTACAAAGCGATGATCTCGGTGAAAGTATCAAAAAATTTAAAAGTTTTACGGCAAAAAAGATAATAAACCTTTTGCAGACTCATAATGTACAAACGATTTTAGATCAATTAGCTTTCTATAAAAAAGCTCATAAAGCACAAAGTGATTATCAACTATGGCAAGAAGGATTCGCTCCTAAATTGATTCAAAGTGATGCCATGATGGTTGAGAGAATCAACTACATTCATTTGAATCCAGTCAAAAGAGGATATGTCGATGAGGCGAAGTATTGGCGGTATTCAAGTGCGCGTGATTATGATGGAATTGATGGATTAATTGGGGTGGAAAAGTTTTGGTAGAGTATGCATTCCCAAGCTGGAGCTTGGGAACGAGATGTGGCGAACGGGTAAATCAATACCCGTCAAACGGTAATTTTGCCTCTTTCCATCCGAACATAAATCCGTTATCAAGATTGTAGGCTTTAATCCCCTCTTTGGCGAGGAAGTTCGCCGCCGCTTTCGAACGTGGTCCGCTTCGACAGACCAAAATGACTGAGTTAACATTGCGTAGTTTCATTGCTTTCATCACATCATTCATAAAATTTTTATTGAATACCTCTTTGGCATCGTAGAGTTTTTGGATCTCAATATGCCCTTTCGTCTTATCATTTTTGAGTTCAAACTCGGCACTTTTTACCCGTTCTTCAACCGATTTTGGAATATAGGTCCACTCGTAAGCGGGGATATTGATAAAACCTTCTCCATGCCCAGTATAGATGAATTCGAGGGTCGTACGGACATCAACGATGATCGCTTCCCCTTTTTTTTGCATCTCATGCGCTTCGGTAGCGGTGAGATCACCTTCATATACGTCATCAGCCCAAAGTGCAGTGCACGCAAGTAATATGAGCAGTAATTTTTTCATACATAAACTCCTAATTGCTAATTAATATCACAATTATATCTAAAAGAGAATTAACACAAAGATGAATAAAAACAAGGTATTATTTGAAAAAAGCAATGTGAATCTATGGTTGAAGTCATAAAAATCGTCTACGTAACCGATTGGACAATCGGAGATTATAATCTAGCCGATCAAGATCCATTTTTTAATGTCTTAAAAGAATTCGATGCAGAGTTGAATATTCGTAACGATTTCCCCGAACTGTATGATGAAATCGATCTTTTAATTCTCCATCCGATGGAGATGAACAGTAAAATTTTTGAGACTATCAGCCGTAGCAAGATTCAAAATCCTGCCATTAAAACGGTCGTCATTTCGAGTGCTCACGGGAGTGATCTCTTTTTACAGGCCATCGATGTCGGTGTGGATAAATATCTCCTCAAACCTTTGTTGCCCAGCGCAGTTCAAAAAGTTGTTGAGCGTCTTATTTCCCAGTCTCTTGAAGCCAAACAGGCGAAAAAAGCCTACCGACAAATTAATATGATGTTTGGATCGATCTCAAAAACCGCTTTGGTGATCCGAATCGCCCATAATGGAATGATTGCAGAGGTTAATTCACTGCTCGGGGCATTGATCGGGATGGCTCCTGAAGAGATGGTAGGACACTATTGGCTTCGATTTGTCGAACGGCGCTTTTGGATCTATCTTAGAACATTGGTTCGAGCCCACTTGCAAGCCGGAGAAATTTATCGCGGAATCATTGAAATTATTGGAGCGAAAAACCAGACGATTACGGTTGACTCTACTATTTATGCGGTTTTAGACAGCCGTGGTAATATCGAAGAGATCGTTTTTATCGGGCATGACGTCAGCGAGATGAAGCGAGCCATTTTGGAGAGTATGAAACAACTGATCGATTATGATACCTCTTTGGCTATTTTATTTGATCATCGATACGAGGCGATCATGGTCAATCGAAAGTTTTTGGACGTTAATGGGTATGAGAATTTTGAAGCGTTGAGTGAGAGTTGTGATTTATGGTCATGGATGTTTGAATCGCAACAGGGATTGCAACCTATATTATCCGACAAATACTCTCAAAAAGATGGGCTTGAATTTATTGTCAAAGAGTTGAAAAAAGGGAATATTAACGGGCGAATCATCTCTATCGATTTAAATAATAATAAATCGTACTATACGGTTCATATGAGTTCTATGACGAATCCGTTGATTCAAAATGAACAATATCATATTCTTTATTTTGTTGACGTGAGCGATTTTGAACGCCTTAAAGAAGAAAAAATCAGTGATGCAAAGCTGATGAGTGTCGGGCGTCTGGCTGCTGCTATTACCCATGAAATCAACACCCCTTTAACTTATATCAAAGGGAACCTTGAACTACTGAAATGGGCGTGTGATGGAAAAATTGAGCAATCAGAGCATTATTTCAAACCGATCGATGAGGGGATTGAGAGGATAGAATTCATTGTCGGATCGATGTACGAATTCGCCGGTACAGGGAAAGAAACAATGGATGTGTGCAGTGTGGACATGACCCTTGTTTACGGACTGCGTATCGTTATGAACCGTGCAAAACACATTGTCCCTATCCGACTAAACGGTCAACTGTTTTCACTGAGGACGAAATATAACCCAAAAAGCTGTATGACAATGGGGATATCGACACGTTTGGAACAAGTGTGGATTATCATCCTTAATAATTCTTTGGATGAATTTGAGAAAGGTATAATACCTTATGAGAATCGTCGGCTTGATATTTGGCTTAAATGTGAAAATGATGATGTGACGATAACCATCAGCGACAATGCCGGAGGGATACCGAAAGGGATGTTGGCTACTCTGTTTGATTTCGCGATCGGCGGAGAGAAAAAAAAGAGTATGGGAATCGGGCTAAACGTCGCAAAAGCTATTATTGACAAACACGGAGGGAGTATTCGTGCTGACAATGAAAATAATGGTGCCGTATTTGAAATCAGTTTGAAAAAGTATAAGGAGGAGAAATAATGTTTTTTGGAAAAGAAGCGGCAAAATATAAAGAAGAAGCGGATCTTTTACGGGTTGAGCGGGATATTTTGAAAGCAGAGCTTGCTTTATACAAAGAGATAGCGTCATTGAGCCTTAAAGAGGCAGTAATTATCTTAAATGAACGCGATGAAGCAATTTTTTATAATACCCGGGCTGAATCGATTACCAACAAAGAGAGTGTTATTCGAGAACTCACGAAAGGCAATAATGAAATTATTGTCGGTGAATGTGAAGCCTCGGTAGTGAGCAAAAGTTTGAGTAATGGCGTAAAAGGGTTTATCCTTACCAAATCCTCAGTGGTTGGAGCGGAGCAGGGTGGATTGCTGGAGATGCACCAAAAAAGCATACGCGGTGCATTGGATGCGACTCAGCATGTTTTTGTAGACATTTTAGAGAAACTCAAAGAGATGGTTGAACAGTCGAATGAAACGGCACGCGGCTCGGATGAGGGGCTAAAAATTGCCAAACATGTCGATGAAGATATGAATAAACTCGCCGAATTAATGGAGGGGACACTCTCGACAACGGCAAATCTCGTCAATCGATCGCATGAAGTTTCCAACGTTGTGGCATTGATCAAAGATATCGCCGATCAAACCAATCTCCTTGCCTTGAATGCCGCGATCGAAGCAGCGCGGGCAGGAGAACACGGTCGAGGATTTGCGGTTGTTGCCGATGAGGTACGTAAATTGGCCGAACGGACCCAAAAAGCGACCAAAGAGATTGAAATTGTCATTCAGTCGATGCAGCAAGATACCAATGAGATTGAAACAGCGACCGAAGAGCTATCTGGGATTGTAACCAGTACAAAAGACGAAGTAAGCCAGATGTCGGATCGAATGGGAATTTTTCAACGTAATTCCTCACGAAGTGTATTTGAAATTATGGACATCAGTAATTATATCTTTAGTAATTTGGCAAAAATCGACCATGTTATCTACAAAAATAATGTATATGCTTTCTTGTTTGGCCAAGAAAATATCTTTAAAGCGGTCGATCATCATACATGCCGTTTAGGTAAATGGTATGATAACGGTGTCGGAAAAGAGCAGTTTGGAATGCTTAAATCCTACAGTCGTCTGGAAGGACCGCATGCTACGGTTCATGCGCACGCCAATGCATTGATCGCCGATTGCGGTGACGGCAAAAAACTCTGTTCTCGAACCCAGATCGAACAGCGAATCAAAACCATTGAGGCAGCGAGTCAAGAGGTATTTGAAGCGCTGGATGTATTGGTTGCAGAAAAAAATGAACATATGATGGGAAGCGCCATTAAAAGTCTGTTTGGAGGGGAAAAATGATCCGTTTAATGATAATTGATGATGAGACTTCTATCGGAATGATGTTGGAAAAAGCTCTGGGACGCTCCGGAGATATTCATGTCACCTATTTTGATAATCCGGTGAATGCTCTTGCTCGATTTCGTTCTGGTGAGTACGATGGGGTGCTTCTGGATATTATGATGCCGCAAAAAGACGGTTTGAGTGTTCTAGAAGCGATTAAAGCGAAAGATCCTGAGTGTGTTGTTATTATGATGACAGCGTATTCCACACTGGACAAAGTATTGCAAAGTCATAAAATCGGTGCGGATCACTATATTCTAAAGCCATTTGATTCACTCATGAATGTTGAGAAAAAAGTGCGAGAGTTAGTAAAAACACGTTCATAAGAGTAAAGGGGATACGTCCCCTTTTTTTTTGTTTTAAATTTTATACCTTAGTAAAATGATATGGATACTTGACAATAAGAAAAAGGTATATTAATATTGTGAAAAATTTAGGAGAAAACAATGGCTCAACAATGCCCTTTAATTTTTCGACACGTTGATGCTACGGTTACAAGAATCAATACTTTATTTGTAATTCTAGGCATTATTGCATTTTTAGTGACGCAAAGTCCGATTGTATTGATTTTACTGATCGTAGATTTTATCCTTCGATTGTATGGTTATAAACATCTAAGTCCGATCAATATCAGTTCACTATTTATTCAGAAAACCCTTTCCCTCGAAGTTAAAATGGAAGATGCAGGGGCAAAACGTCTTGCAGCATTTTTCGGTACGGGATTTACGATTGCTTTATTAATTAGTTCGTGGATCGGTGCTGATGTTGCGATAGCGTTTATTTCCGGCATATTTCTATTTTGTGCTGCTTTGGAACTCTTATTTGGGTATTGTATTGCATGTAAGATTTATTATATTGCTAAAAAACTGTACCCTAAGGGATTTGAGTAATGGCGGCTCTCTCATCTAAAGCGATTTACGGATTGGCAGCGATGCATGTTCTTTCTCATGCCCCTTATTCGCGGGCGATGCAGGTGAGAGAAATATCGGCAATGACACAAATTTCACACGGCTATCTTGAGCAGCTTCTTTCGATTTTGCGCCGTAACAATCTTGTGAGCAGTATTCGAGGAGCCTCGGGCGGATATAAACTCTCCCGAGGGAGCCATGAGATTGAGGTTATAGAGATCATTGAGGCTTTGGAAGGGCCATTTTATAAAATCGAGGGGAATACCGGATCGAGTTTGATTCTGGAATATTTCTGGGGAGATATCGAGGAAAAAATGAGAGGACTTTTTGGAATGAAACTCTCCGAACTAGACCAATCGTATCAACCTCATTATTATGAGATTTGATACTAAAATCCCTTTATCTTCTAGGAGCGCGTTTTGCATCGATTAAACGGCGGTTCTGAGCCATGATCGTTTCGATTTCCTGAGCATTTTTGTTTTGGTAAAAATGTTCTTGGTGGAGAAGATTTTTGGCATGCACTTCGTCGTAAAATTCTTGGAGTGTTGACCCTTTAGTTTTTGTAGGGACATATCGAGAAGTTGATACTTTTGGAGCGGAAGGGGTATATTTTGCCCAAACGGCTTCTCTTATTTTATGTTGACGCATTGTTTTCTCATTTTATCTGAATATGGATAAACAAGCAAAAAATGGTCCTATAATCCCTCATTCAGTATATACCATAAGCGCCCGATTTCCTGATCATCCAAAAAAAGAGTCGAGGCGTGGCTGTAAAGCCATTCCAGCCCTTTTGGATTGATAGATAAAGTGTGTGAACAGTTCGGATGAGCGGGTAAAAAAGCCCGTATCAATGAAATTTCATGCTCGATAGGATGATCACAAAAAAAGCAGTTTGGTTCACGGTGTAGCCGTCCCTCGTAGTCAAGAAGGCGAACATAGATTTCGATGGCAACCCGTTTTGGATTTTGATCCTTCCATCGCAGTGCGGCCTCGTTTAAGAGATCAAAATAAAAATTTCCGATGGATTCGGAGTCTTTGAGATGAGGATGAAAGAGGGTGATAAACTGCTGCCACAGACGGAGCCGTTCATATTCACCCATCCATGAAAAGCCCAGATGGATGACATCTTTCATTCTGGAGATCGAGGATTTGAGTGAATGTTCTGCTTCAAAGTCGATTTTAAAGCCCATATTAATAGGGCTATGGCGAGCACCGTAAAAGCGATAAAGGGTCTGTAAGCTTTCCTCGGCTATTATGGTGACGATCATATCTTCTTCACGTACTCGGGTGAGTTTGATAATGAATCCCTGCATACTATTGGCTCTACTCTACACATTTTTTTCTAAATCATCAAAAATTATTTATTATTTTAACCTTTTTTAACCTTGTAGACGCTAAAATAAGAAAATTTCATCCCTCTTTAAACTACTTATGTTTAAAAAGAGATTAAAAAATAACAATTTGCCGAAATTTTCTGGTGAAAGGTGACGATTAGAGTGGAATACCAAGACCTATTACGATCATTTAAAGATAACTGCGGATTTGGATTGATTGCAAATATCAAAAACCGTCCTTCGCATGAAAATTTAGAAAATGCGATTACTGCGTTAGAGCGAATGATGCACCGTGGAGCGGTTGCTGCAGATGGTAAAACCGGTGATGGAAGCGGATTGCTTTTATCTCTTCCGCATGAGTTTATGCGAGGAGCTGCACAAGACGCAGGGGTAGAACTTCCTGAAATGTATGCAGTAGCAGTGGTCTTTACCCGTAATGCTTCAAATTTAGAGCGTTTTGAAAAAATTTGTAATGATAATGACCTCAAAGTGGTTTTGGACCGTGTTGTACCGGTAGATACCAATGCGCTTGGAGAACAGGCACTTACAACGTTGCCGGAAATTCACCATATTTTTATTACCCCGAATTCATTAATGGCATCTCAGCGTTTTGATGCGTTGTTGTATCTTAGCCGTAAAGAGATCGAGCATGCCCTCGTAGAAGATCAGGATTTTTACATTGCCTCCATGTCGGCTAGTGTTGTTTCGTATAAAGGTTTGATTATGCCGACGCATATCAAAGAGTTTTATACTGATTTACAAAACGAAAATTTTAAAATCTCTTTTGCCCTTTTTCATCAACGTTTCTCGACGAATACCCTTCCAAAATGGCGTTTGGCTCAACCGTTCCGTGCGGTTGCCCACAACGGTGAGATCAACTCGGTCGAAGCCAACCGTTTTAACGTTGCGGTCAAATCCGAATCGATTAAAAGTGAAGTGTTCACCGACGAAGAGATCGCGCGACTTTTACCGATCCTCCAACCGGGCGGGTCGGACAGTGCGAGTGCCGATAACTTTTTCGAGTTTTTGATCATCAACGGAATGGATTTCTTTAAAGCGGCGCGTGCGGTTATACCGGCTCCGTGGCAAAATGCTCCTCATATGGATCCTCAGCTTCGTGCATTTTACGAATACCACTCTACCGTTTTCGAAGCGTGGGACGGTCCTGCCGCATTCTCTCTGACAGACGGGCGCTATATCGGATGTGTACTCGACCGTAACGGCCTTCGACCTTCTAAATACATTATTACCCATGATGATACGCTTCTTATCGCAAGTGAATACGGAGTTATCGATATTCCAGAAGATCAAATCAAAGAACGCGGACGTTTACAATCGGGTCAAATGATCGGTTTGGATTTGAAATTCGGGAAAGTCCTTAAAGACGAAGATATTAACCAATATCTCAAATCCTCTAATCCGTACATGAAATGGCTCAATGATCATATGATCTATCTCCAAGAGCATGTAGAAGAACAATACGTTACCCGCTGTGAGTACGATGCTTCCAATTTGGTAGAGCGTCAACGCTATTTCAATATTACCCAAGAGGTGATTGAACAAGTGATCGAGCCGATGATGCGTGACGGCAAAGAAGCAGTCGGATCAATGGGAGATGATACTCCGCTGGCGGCATTTAGTACAGTACAGCGTCATTTCTCCGATTATTTCAAACAACGTTTTGCCCAAGTGACCAACCCTCCGATCGACCCGATCCGTGAAAAAGTGGTCATGAGCTTGAATACCGGGTTTGGTGAAACCCATAACATCTTGGATGAGATCCCTTCTCATGCGAATCGTCTGAAAGCGATTTCACCGATTATCATTCGTGAAAAACTGGAAGTCTTAAAATCGTTCGGGGATAAAAAATCACCGCGCTACCAATCATTCTATACCAATCAAGAGTTTTCAACGGCTTACAGCGGTGCGTTGAAACCGGCTCTTGAAGCCTTGGTAGAAGAAGTCATTAAAGCGGTACGCGAAGAGGGTGTCCGTATCGTTATCCTCGATGACAGCGGCTTTGACAAAGATCATAAAGCGATTCCGATGGCGATGGCGGTCGGACGTATCAGCCGTGCATTGTTGGATGAGCGTATCCGTCATTTGGCATCGATTGTCGCGTGTACGTCGGAAGTGATCGATTCTCACGGTGCGGCAACTTTGATCGCGTACGGTGCGAGCGCGGTTTATCCGACTCTTCTTTTTGCTACCGTAGCCGCACGTGCTGAACGAAGCGTCACGGATGTGAGTTGTTCTGAAGCATTCAAAGCGGTTCATCATGCACTCAATGCGGGCTTGCTTAAAATTATGTCCAAAATGGGGATCGCGACGATTGCATCGTACCGTAACTCAGGGCTCTTTGACGTCATCGGCTTGAGTAAAGAGATTGTTCATGAATGCTTCGGAGAATCATATGTCATGATCCCGGGACTTACCTACGACGATATTGATGTACGTTTGGATCGTAATCACAAAGATGCGTTTGAGGTCGGCGGATTCAACCGAATCTTTCCTCTCAAAATCGGCGGATATTATAAATTTTACAACGGGCAAGAGCACCACGATTTCAACCCGGATGTCATCCATGCGATTCACCGTGTTTCGAAAACCGGTAAACGTGAAGATTTCGATAAACTCAGTGCCTTGGTCAACGGTCGCGGACAAAAATTCATCCGCGACTTCTTCGAGTTTAAATCAGACCGTTCGCCTATCGATATCTCAGAAGTTGAACCGAAAGAAAAAATCTTTAAACGTTTTGCTTCGGCAGCAATGTCCTTGGGTTCAATTTCACCGGAAGCGCATGAGTGTATAGCGGTGGCGATGAACACCATCGGCGCACAAAGCAATTCGGGTGAGGGGGGTGAAGATGCGGCTCGTTTCGGCACACTCAAAAACTCCAAAATCAAGCAGGTGGCATCAGGTCGTTTCGGGGTTACTCCGGCGTATCTCCGCTCAGCTGAAGAGATTCAGATCAAAGTAGCCCAAGGGGCAAAACCGGGTGAGGGTGGACAGCTTCCGGGTCATAAAGTAAGCGGTCTTATCGCACGTCTTCGCTATACGATGCCGGGTGTGACTTTGATTTCCCCTCCGCCGCACCATGATATCTATTCGATCGAAGATTTGGCACAGCTCATTTTCGACATGAAACAGGTCAATCCGAATGCAAAAGTAGCGGTTAAACTCGTCTCTTCTGCGGGTGTCGGTACGATTGCGGCAGGTGTTGCGAAAGCATACGCCGATAAAATCATTATCTCCGGCGGGGATGGCGGTACCGGTGCGGCTCCGCTCACATCGATCAAATTTGCGGGGAATCCGTGGGAACTCGGTCTTTCTGAAGCTCATAACGCCCTTAAAGTGAATAATCTTCGCGGTCTTGTGCATGTGCAAACCGACGGTGGACTCAAAACGGGTATGGATATTGTTAAAGCGGCATTATTGGGTGCAGAAAGCTACGCATTCGGTACGGGGGCACTTACTATCATCGGATGTAAAATGCTTCGTATCTGTCACGTGAACAAATGTTCCGTCGGTATCGCAACCCAAAATGAAAAATTACGGGGCGAGTTTTTCAACGGAACGGTTGAAGAATTGATCAACTATTTCACCTATTTAGCCGAAGATGTACGTAAAATTATGGCTGGGCTCGGTTATAAAACGATAGAAGAAATGGTAGGACGCAGTGATTTACTTCGTGTTATTGATAATGAATTCGCGAAAAAATTTGATTTCAGTGCGGTATTGCACCGTGAAGAGGGTGTTAATACCTGTCAATCACCGAGCAATGAACCGTTTGATGCGAATGAGTTTGAAAAAGAAGTTCTCATCGAAGCGATGGATGCAATTAAAAACCCTGAACGTCCAATCCGTATCGTCCGTGATATCTGTAACCTAAACCGCAGTTTCGGCGCACGTATCAGTGGTGAGATAGCACAGTACTACGGCGATGGCGGTCTTAAATCCGATACGATCCGTCTCCAGCTCAAAGGGATTGCAGGTCAGGCATTGGGTGCATTTTTGATCAACGGTGTCTCTATCCATCTTGAAGGTGTAGCGAATGACTATATCGGTAAAGGGATGCATGGCGGTAAAATCGTTATCCGCTCTCAAAATCAAGGTGAGGCATTTGCTGCGGGCGGAAATACCTGCCTTTACGGCGCGACGGGCGGTAAACTCTTTATTTCCGGTTCAGTCGGTGAACGTTTTGCCGTCCGTAATTCCGGTGCCCTTGCCATCGTAGAGGGGACAGGGGACAACGCGTGTGAATACATGACCGGCGGTGTCGCTGTGATTCTTGGAAAAACAGGGATTAACTTCGGTGCGGGTATGACCGGCGGTTTTGCGTTCGTTTATGACCAAGATCACAGTTTTGTTGAAAACGTTAACCGTGAGTTAATCGATGCCCTCCGTATCGATACCGATGATGGAGATGAAGCACGCCACTATCTTAAACGTCTTCTCAAAGAGTACGTTTCTGAAACTGAGAGTGAAATGGCGCAAGAATTGCTCAAAAATTTCCGTGTCGAAATCCGAAATTTCTGGCTTGTTCGTCCAAAAAACTTAACCAAATTGCCACTCAATCCTGATAAAGGGGACTAAGAAATATGAGAGAATTTTTAACGATTGAGCGTATCGACCCCACGAAACGCCTTGTTTTACAGCGTCTAAAAGATTTTAGCGAGATTTATGAGCCGATGGGTGCGAGCGATGCCTCTTCACAAAGTGATCGTTGTATCCAGTGCGGTGACCCGTTTTGTTTGAATAAATGTCCGTTGCACAACTACATTCCTCAATGGCTCAAAGCCATCGCGGAAAAAGATTTGAAATTTGCATTTAACCTTTCCAACGAGCCATCACCGTTTCCTGAAGTGATGGGGCGTGTATGTCCGCATGATCGCCTTTGTGAAGGAGATTGTACCCTTAACGACGGTCACGGAGCGATAACGATCGGTTCAGTTGAGACCTTTATCAATGAAGAGGGTTTTAAACAAGGGTTAAAACCGTACTTTCCGGGGATTACCACAGACAAAAAAGTGGCAATTATCGGTTCAGGTCCTGCGGGGCTTTCTGCCGCTACGTATTTGCTTCGTTCAGGGATTGCGGTTACCATGTATGAGCGCAGTGATCGTGCCGGAGGATTACTGACGTACGGTATCCCGAATTTCAAGCTTGATAAAAAAATCGTTGAGCGTCGTGTTAATCTCTTGCTTGATGCTGGATTGGAACTCGTTTTGAATTGCGAAGTGGGCAAAGATATTGAATTTGATGCCATTGCCGACAAGCATGATGCGGTCTTTATCGGAATCGGTGCGACCAAAAGCAAAGCGGCTAAAATTGCCGGTGAAAATGCATCCAATGTATATCCTGCAATAGAATATTTGAGTGCAATTCAGCGTAAAAATTTCGCTCTCGCCTACGATAAAAAGTTCGATTTTAAAGACCTTGATATTGTAGTTGTCGGTGGTGGAGATACGGCAATGGACTGTGTCCGTACCGCGAAACGCGAAGGGGCTAAAAACGTAACCTGCTTGTACCGCCGTGATGCGCATAACATGCCGGGCTCGGTTAAAGAGTACAAAAATGCGATCGAAGAAGGGGTGGATTTTGTTTTCCATGCTTCTCCGAAAGAGGTTATTTTGGGCGAAAATGGAAAAGCGGTCGGTATCCATATGGCAAAAACCGTTTTGGGTTCCAAAGATGAATCCGGTCGTCAAAAAATGGAAGAGGTCAAAGGGGGTGATTTTAATATCAACGCTGACGTCATTATTATGGCACTCGGTTTTGATCCGTGTGTGCCGCCATTTTTAGCGGAAAACGGAATTACAGTAAACGGATGGGGCGGTATTATCATTAATGATAAACACGAGACGACAACTGCCGGTATCTATGCTGGAGGGGATTGTTATCGCGGTGCCGATTTGGTGGTAACTGCTGCCTATGACGGGCGTGAAGCGGCTCGTTCAATCGTAAAATCTTTACTTCGTTAATGAACGATTTTATCGAGGCTTCTATCCGTGCTTGTCACGAGATAAAAGCGCTTATTGAAGAGGGAGATCTCTCTTTATTTACCCATTATGAACAAGGCTTCGGCGGTGATATCAGCAACGGTGTTGATTTGCGTGCCGAAGCGATCTGCTTTTCTCATCTCTCTTCATTCGGATCGATTTTTTCCGAAGAGAGCGGATGGATGTCTCCTGAATCGTCTACCAATATTTTTCTTGATCCCATTGACGGAAGTGATAATTTTGTCTCCAAACTCCCGTATTATGGAGTTTCGATTGCCCGTATGTGCAGGGGGAAAACGACTGAAGCACTCGTATGTAATCTCGCAAACGGTGAGATTTTTATCCGTACGATGGATGAATATTATCATACAACATTGCATAATTCTTTTCAAAAATTTCAAATTTCGACCAATTCCTCGGCAAAAATCGGTCTTTTTGAAAAAGCTCCTGAACACCCTGATTTGATTAAAAAATTGATGGAAAAAAAGCTGAAATTTCGTTCTCCCGGAGCCCTTGCTCTCTCGCTCGCCTATGCCCCTTATGTGAAATATGTGCTATTTTTGGGTACAATGCGACCTTACGATATCCAAGCCGGACTTTATCTAAGTCAACACTTGCATGTGTTTAACGATGATAGATATATCCTCATAAGTGCGGATAAAGAGCTTTTTGAGCAGATACGTTTGATTGTAGAAAAGGAGTATTTTTGAGTCTATTTAACCTGTTCGGGGACTCCGAAAAGAAAAAACAACCCACCAAGAGTGAGGCTCCGTCTCACTGGGTAAAATGCCCCTCGTGCCAGTCACTGATGTATTACAAAGAGATTGAAAAACAAAACCATGTATGTCCTAAATGCGGGTTTCACCTTCGCATCGGGGTTAAAGAGCGTTTAGCCCTCATTGCCGATGAGGGGAGTTTTGTTGAATTTGACGGCAATCTTCGCCCGGTTGACCCGATTAATTTTGTGGATAAAAAAAGCTATGCGGCACGTGTTGAAGAAGGATTCGCTAAAAACGGTACTTACTCTTCGGTGGTAAGCGGTGAATGTACGATTAACTCGGTTCCCGCACAGCTTGTGGTATTTGATTTTAACTTTATGGGCGGATCCCTCGGTTCGGTTGAGGGCGAAAAAATCGTTCGTGCGGTAAATCGCGCATTAGAAAAACGTATGGGATTGATCATCGTCAGTGCCAGCGGCGGTGCACGTATGCAAGAGAGTACCTTCTCCCTTATGCAAATGTCAAAAACATCAGCGGCATTGGCAAAATTGTCTACTGCAAAACTTCCGTATATCTCATTGCTCACGGACCCTACCATGGGAGGCGTAAGTGCCTCTTTCGCAACACTGGGTGATATTATCATCGCTGAGCCGGGTGCATTGGTTGGATTCGCGGGTCAGCGTGTTATTAAACAAACCATCGGCTCTGATTTACCTGATGGGTTCCAACGTGCCGAATTCCTCCTCGAAAAAGGGTCTATCGATATGATCGTAGAACGCAGTGAACTCAAAGAGACACTGAGTGATATGCTTAAACTTCTCCTCCCATAATGCAGCTTTACGCTCTTTGTGATGCTGATATGCTCTGTGAGAGGGGAATTGAACTCCTCTCTTTTGCCACTCGTGCCAAAGAATTAGGGGCGAGCATTCTTCAATACCGAAACAAATACGCTGATATTGCTGCGATTAAAACAGATTTAATTGCTCTTCGCCAAACATGGGAAGGCTTTTTACTCATTAACGACCATTATGAGCTTGCCACGTTTTGTGACGGTGTACATATCGGTCAAGATGATTTGGCTGCGATTGATTCTGATCCCACTCGGGCAATTAAAATTCTAAAAATGGCAATCGGTGAGGATAAAATTATCGGTCTTTCAACGCATAACGCTGATGAGATTGCAATTGCAAATGAATTGGATTTGAATTACATCGGATTAGGGGCTTATCGTGCTTCGTCGACGAAATCGGAAGCCAAAGTGCTAGGGGATAAACTCGATGAGATCGCGGCACACTCTAAGCATCCGGTCGCCGCTATCGGTGGTGTTAAACTTGATGATGTATTTCAATACGTTACGTACAAAGTAATCGGGAGTGGACTGTTATGAACATTTCCATCATTACGATTGCGAAAAAAGAGCGTTCACTGTACGATCCCCTCTATCAAGAACAGATGAAAATGATCTCCCGCTTTGCCAAAGTGGAGGACATAGAATTATTTCCTAAAGAGGTCGTAAAAGCGCATACCATCAGCGCTGAAGCATCTCAAGCGGCGTATTCAAAATTATTATCACCGATGCTGGGTAAAAATTACTCGATTGCGTTGCATCCTGATGGAAAAAAACTCGATAGTTTTGCATTTAGTAAGCTTATAAGTGATAAAATTTCGTTGCAATTTTTTATAGGTGGCGCTTACGGCTTTGAAAAGAGCTTTGTAGAGCAATGCGATGTAGCGATTAGTCTCTCTGAGATGACGATGAGTCACAAGATCGCAAAAGCTGTTTTGCTAGAGCAAGTCTATCGCGCCTATTCACTGTTAGCAAACCATCCGTACCACAAATGAGGAGCATTGATGAGAGACCATGAGTTGCAGTATTTCGAGGAGATATTACTGACGCGTAAAGCTCAGATTATCAAAAATCTTACCGGCGTCGAGAGCGAAATGAATCAGTTACGTGAGATGGAACTGAATGACGAAGGTGACTATGCATCTGCCAGCAATGACAACATGGTTGAAAATGCTATCGGATCACAACAGATGCATGAACTCGAAGAGATTGAAGCGGCACTTTATAAAATCAAATCCAAACAATACGGTATTTGTGAAATGTGTGAAGATGATATCGGTTTCCAGCGTTTAAAAGTAAAACCGCATGCAAAATATTGTATTGTATGTCGTCCGATCGTTGAAAAAAATAAACACTAAAAGGGAGAGAAAATGCAACTAAAACGGTACACCATTGCTTCACTTATCTTAATGATCTTAGTCGGTGCTGCGGTCTATTCGATTGATAATGAATCAATATCTTTTGATTTATTAGGGATGCATTTTCCAAATCTTCCGGTAGCTTTTTGGGTGGTTGTTCCACTGATTATTATGTACCTTGCCAGTTTGCTACATATGGGTGTTTACGCGTTGGTCGGAAATTTCAAACTTCGTCGTTTGAATAAAGATCACGAGAAAATGATCGATGCGCTTCGTGACTCATTGCTTGGGGTGAATGAACGCAATTACGTTTACAAAAGCGATGCCTATAAACTCATGGGTAAACTTATCGACAATGCTCTGATCCTTCCCTACGAAACCCTTCGTTCGGTTGGAAACGAAAAAATCGATGAAGCTCTTGAATTAATGCGTGATGTTAAAGAGAAGAAAAAAGTGGATATCAAAAAATTCCATTTGTCTTCAACAACATCGATTGCTATTCAAAATAATTTGAACCGCTTTGAACGCGGAGAGATGGATGCAGATTCTGTCCTCTCACGCCCTGACAGTTACGGTGAAATCGTTTGCGCTAAAGCGTATGCATCGTATGTAAAAACGGCATCGGTCGGATCGGTGATGAAGTTTAAGCATCTCTTTACGAAAGCATCTTTGATCGATTTCGTTCAGCGAATCAATGCGGCAGAAAACGGTATTCAAATCACTAATGAAGAGTTGGCAACAATTTTCAGCTCACTTAAACTTGACAGTAACGATTGGATCGATATTTCGGCAGGAATGTCTAAAAACATGCTTCCTGAACAACGTATTAGGCTGTTTGAAGTACTAAGCGAAAATAATGACGAAGCAATGGAAGGGTATCTGTACACTCTTTACGATTTACAAATGATTGATACAGCAAATGAGATTTTGAACAATACGTCGAACAACGATTATCAAATTTTCAAAGCGTATCGTGATCTCAAACGTGCAAACAAACACTACGATATCGCGATCTTTTTACGCCGCAATTGCTAAATAACATCATTATAAGATAGCGTTTATCGCTATCTTCTCCTCCAAGGTAATTTTTTATGACTCCTAAACTCTCTTTTGAAACTCCTGTTTATGCGCTTGCCCCCCTTGCCGGATACACGGACTTGCCATTTCGTAATGTGGTTAAAAAATTCGGTGCCGATTTGACGGTGAGCGAGATGATTAGCTCAAATGCACTTGCTTACGGTTCGGAAAAAACCATTCGTATGTTGGAACGAAGCCCGAACGAAGATCCTTACTCCGTGCAGATTGCAGGTTCAGAAGAGGATATTGTTCGTCGTGCAGTCGAAGTCCTCAATGGTGTTGAAGATATTGATATTATCGATCTCAACTGCGGATGTCCTGTCCCTAAAATTGTTTCTCACGGTTCAGGAAGCTCACTTTTAAACGATTTGCCTCGGATGGCCCGGATCATTGAAACTATTAAAAAAACTTCCAATAAGTCAACGTTGAGTGTTAAAATTCGACTTGGATTTGAAAGTAAAAACCATATTGAGATCGCCAAACTGGTTCAAGATTGCGGCGCTGATTTTCTAGCGGTTCATGGGCGTACCCGTGCGGGAAAATTTAAAGCTCCCGTCGATTATGACGCGATCGCTGAGATTAAAGCTGCTGTTGGTATTCCTGTGATTGCTAATGGCGATATTGACTCCTTTGAGAAAGCGCAATGGGTGTTGGAACACACCAAAGCCGATGGTGTAATGATCGGGCGCGGAGCCGTCGGAGCACCGTGGATTTTTCATCAGCTTAAAACCGGAAGCGCTACTGTAGATCCGCTCATCAAACACGCGATCATTATGGAACATTTAGACGGCATGATAAGCTGTTACGGCGGACGAGGAGTTGTGACATTTCGTAAACACATTCACACTTATTCAAAAGGATACGAGGGTGCATCGGTATTACGCGATCTGGTAAATCGCATCGATGATCCGATCCACTTCCGTGCCGTAGTCGATGAGTTTTTTCTCACTCACCGACAAATCGGTGAAGGTTTCAAAGCTTCTGATATGAAGTGTGAGTGCTAAAATCCTCTTTTAACTTCCTCCTTTCGCTATAATATCCTCACTTTAACAGTGAGGCACAAAATTTGTCAATTTTTAAATCTTCTATTTTAAACTCCATCACATCGTGTGTAATGATGTGTGCGTTGTATGGATCGAAGGAGGGTGAAATTGGGATTGTGGAGGGGAGATGAATAGCATGGAAAATGAAGTTATTTCTATTATAAAATTTGGTGCAAAAAGATATATTCAGGACTTGTATGAAAATGGAACTGTATTTATGCAGAGGCTTTATAACTACCCAAAAATTGAGCATCCTGAAATAGGCGATAAAAACGAAGGTATTTCTCATCTTTTTCAAGCTGAACAAACTAAAATGAGCATCAATGGAAGAGATATTGAACCGATCGGAGGTATCAAAATATTAGAATCAAATGCTTATAATCCTTTTATATACTGCACATATGCTTTACGAGAACAGCATTTTGAGAATGGTGTTAATTGTATTGATAGAAGATGTTTAGATCTCGGGGATTCTGCATTTATATTTAAAGACTTCGATAAATTTTACAGTTTACTTAAAAATGCTATTGCTGAAGAAGATAATATTTATATGGATTTGGTTACTTATGCTGATGAAACAACATATAACGGTGAAATGGGGATTTTTAAGAAACTAAGTAGTTATCAACATCAAAGTGAACATAGAATTGTTTTAGAGTCTAGTTGTAAAAGTCAAAATATACAATTTGGTTTAGGGTCTTTAAAAGAAATGTCATATGTGGTTGATACTCAAAAATTATTAGATACGTTGAAGAAAAACGGGAACAATCTGAATTAAAATCTCTCGTTCCCACTTTTCAAGTGGGAATGCAGACTGACACTGTACACTTCCACTCTCCTGAGTGGGAGCGAGAGAGAAATAGGAAATAGGAATAGGTTGAATGACAATGTACAATAAAATAGTGTCTCAATGAATAGTGAAATCATCTATTATTTTCACACTTTACCAAAAGATGATGACGGTCATTCCATTATCGGTATGATCGATCAAATCATTATTGATATAATCAATGCGAAAGTTTCCTATGTTGTGATCAGTGAAGTCAGTTTGATCAAAAATCTAAATCATCATAGAGATTTGGATATTAATGACTATAAGAAACTTTCATACATCATAATGAATCATCACGTTGTTGTCCAAGATGGTGAAAAAACGGTGGGTGTCGTCCATATCAAAGAGGATAAATACTATTTTGCTCTCAAAGCAACGGTATCGGGAGAAACGATTTTTTTAACGTCATTTAGAAAAACAAGTGATTTGGATTTGAAACGGTTGAAAAGAAAAGTGGAAAAGAAAAAAGCTGTTTTGATTTTCGGAAGTTTGTGAAGCCAAAAGGCGAAGGACTCTCATCCCCTTCTAAGACCCGTTCCTAATTAAAGGCGGTACGGCCGAGAGATTCACCGCGTCTTCCTTTTGGTATCGATAAAATTATAGCATAATAGTAACAAAACGTTACAAAAAAACAGATAAACTGAATGACAATGAGCAATGTGCGAGTGCTGATTAAGATTTTTTAGTTTTTGACTAAATCGTTTGTTATAGTCTGCCATTAGTCTCTTTGGCTACAATCGCACAAAAAGGAGATGATTTTGGAAATAGATTTTTACAATGCCGGAATGAATGCCTACAGTGCAAAGCGATTTGAGGAAGCCAAAGATTGGTTTATCCAAAGTGAGGATGATCCTCGTTGTTTTTATGCTTTGGGGACTCTCTATTACAACGGTCAAGGGGTAGTGCGGAATTTTACCCAATCAACAGCGTATTATTCCAAAGCGGCTGAAGCGGGGATTTTACCCGCTCAGGTGAGTGCCGGATTTGCGTATGCCAATGCGATGGGAGTTCCTGAAGATTTTGACAAAGCAGCCTATTATCTCAAAATGGCGGTAGCGCAGGGTGAACCGGCAGCTAAGATCACGCTGGCGGAGATTTACGCAAAAGGGTTTGCCGGAGGGAGTCGTAAAGAAGCGGCAGTATTGATCCGTGAAGTCTTATCGAGTACCGGCGGTGAAGAAGCGTATGATGTTTACACCCGTTATGATTTAGGAAATGTGAAATAAAAGGGGAAAGGGGTATTAATACACCCCTGAGGCTTTTTCCTTATAAGAATCAAAAGCTTCATCTTGTGCAGGTGCAAGTTGAAAGTATCCGTCAAGCTCACGATGTTTAGACTGTAAAAGACTTTCAAATTCGTTTTGAGTAATCGGGATGTTGTCTTGGAACTTGTCAAGTAAAAGTGTGTTGTTTCCTAAGAGTACCAAATAGCTCATGGTTCCGTAATCAAGCATTGCTACGGTATGGGCAGGATCAAGGGTTTTTTGGAACCGGATATGAACACCGCCCATATCCGTGGAGGTTTTAATCGGTGCTGCAGGAGAAGATTTCGCTTCGGAAGAGAATTTATTAAAAAGCCACGGTGTTTTTGGCTCACTGTGGATAGTTTCAGCCCGTTTGGCAATATTTTGTTTGAGCCAGAACAAAATACCGATTCCGATCAGCAAAATAGCGATGACGACATAATAGCTCTGTTCGAATTCGCTGTCACTTTTGGTCGGAAGCCCTTCAACCGCAGTTTCGTCGACCGGAGGAATCACCTCTGGGATATCGGAGACTACCGGATGCATAAAACGGAGTCTCAAACCGTACGAATCGGATGTCTTTGAGGCTTGCATGGTAACGTCATTACTGACTTGTGCCGTAATTTCAATGTTATCTCCTTGCGGTGCAATGGAGAGTTTTCCCAAATATTTAGAATTAACATCCTTAAGTTTCGGGGCTTCAATAAATGCCTCTTCAAGTTTGACTATAACGGTATCACCCTGACGATTTTGTCGAAGTACCCCTTCATAGGGGGTATCGAATGTCAGCATGACATCGACGCGATCGTTACGATCATAAACATTGTAGCTTAGAACTTTGGCACCCCATAACAGTGCCGGCAGAAGGAGAAGGGGAAGTAAATATCTCATAGTCTCTCTTTTGAAAGGTAATAAAGTACGGCACTCGAATCGAGTACCTCATTGATACGGATTGCTAAGTTTTTTTCATACACCATAACTTCACCTTTACCAATGATACGGCGATTAACATACGATTCTACGCTCTCACCGGCCGGTTTGCCCAAATCGATGACAGACCCTTTTTCCAGTTTTAGAATATCTCCGAGCGAGAGGGTTGTCTGTCCTAAATCGGCGACAAACTCAACCTCCATATCCAGCAATCCTTCATAATCCATCCATGAAAGCTCTTTGGCGGCATCAAAGGGGTGATTGGGAAGTGAACCTCCCGAGGTTGCTACAGTCTCATCCATAGTTTAAAGCCTTTTCAATGCAATTGTCATTGCGCCGTTCTCGACGCTAAGGTGTTGTATTCCATCCAGATCACCTTCAGTATCACCATTTGAGACGAAAAAAGGGGTCATAATACTCATGGTCGTTTCATACGACTCTTCAGCCAGTACTTTTGCACTTCCGACGATCATATTGGTTGTCTCCAAAAGCATATCAATAAGTGTCTGTTCATCGCTCTCATCTTCACCCAGAAATGTTTCCGCAATGAATTGGATCAGAGTGTCATCGCATCCGATATAGACCCGATGTAAACTTTTATCATGTGATTCAACATCGATATAAGCAAGAAGTGTTCTCTTTTGAGGAAAGTCGGTGATTCGTTCAAAGGGGAGGCGTAATTGGTGGAGGCAAAAATTCTCAGCTGCATGAACAATGATCGGTAACATCGTTATCCTCATTCTCGTTAATTTCTCCCGCATCCGAAAGATGCGGGAAGCTTTAGGGGGTTGTAGGGACATTTGTCCCTGCCACTTTATGAGCTTTGCCCAGAAAGTGTCTAACAACAGTATGAGAATTGATTATAGCGTAAAATCAGGTTATCTAGAAGGGGTTTTATTGAAGGACGAAGGGAGTATAATCGCGCGATAAAAATGTTACTGAAAGAAAAATATGACGATAGAATTAGCTCTTTTAGGGATTGGGGTCGGCACACTCTCGGGATTTTTCGGAATCGGCGGTGGTACGGTCAGTGTCCCCATTTTACTTTATTTGGGTTTCGGTATCAAAGAAGCGATCGGTATATCGGTGATGCAGATGGTGGCAGGGTCGTTAATGGCGGCTTGGATTCACCATAAAAAGCAGACTTATGTCGTAAATGATATCAAATATTTCGGATACGGCGGTATACTCGGAGCAATGGTTGGAGGCTTCTTGGTCAAAGTACTGGATGCGACGATTTTAGAATGGTTTTTTTTAACTATCGTGGCGTTTACTTTGGGGCGCTTAGCGTTCTCCAATCCCGTCCCGACACGATCTGAAGTGATAAATCGACCTCTTTACACGGTCATTGGAAGTGGAATAGGGGTGTTTTCCGGGATGTTAGGAGTAGGGGGATCTATCCTTATGACTCCGATATTGGTGAGTTTTATGGGCTTTCCTCTGAAAAAAGCATCGGCAGTGGGGCTTTTCTTTGTCATGTTCACCTCTGCTTCGGCTTTTGGAACCTTGCTCTGGCTGGGGATGATTAATGTGCATGCCGGATTGATCATGGCGCTCAGCTCTCTGGTGGGAATAATGATAGGGATTTGGCTTTTAAATCTTGTTAAAATAAGCCAATACAAACAGATATTGATCGTTTTTTACGTATTTATTTTTGCCATTACGGCATACAAACTGATCGCGGGGTAAATAGTTATGGATAAAATAAAAATTATTGGTGCACGAGAACACAATCTCAAAAACATTTCATTGGAAATTCCAAAAAATAAACTGATCGTATGTACCGGAATCAGCGGAAGCGGAAAATCGACGTTAGCGTTTGATACCCTTTATGCTGAAGGGCAACGTCGTTACATCGAATCACTCTCTTCGTACGCACGGCAGTTTTTGGATCGTGTCGGCAAACCGGATGTGGATAAAATCGAAGGGCTCACCCCAGCCATCGCAATCGATCAGAAAACCACCTCCAAAAATCCCCGCTCAACGGTAGGGACGATCACCGAAATCTATGACTATCTCCGCCTTTTGTATGCCCGTATTGGAATTCAGCACTGTCATCTCTGCGGTAAAAAAATCTCTAAAATGTCGGCTCAGGATATTATCGATCAGGTATTGAAACTCCCTGATGGGGCAAAAATCGTTATTTTGGCACCGCTCGTTCGGGAGAAAAAAGGTTCCTTCGCCGATATTCTTGAATCGCTTCGGCACAAGGGATACGTTCGTGCGATGGTGGATGGGGTCATGGTACGCCTTGATGAGGAGATCGAACTCTCAAAAACCAAAAAGCATACTCTTAAAGTGGTGATTGACCGTCTGATCATCAAAGATGACAACCATGATCGTGTGGCTCAAGACGTCGAAAAAGCGCTCAAAGAGTCCTATGGCGAGGTAGAGATCGAAATCCAAAACCATGATGAAGTAGGGATGAGCGAAAAACTAATTCACTACAGTGAGCATAGTGCCTGTTTTGACTGTAAAGTGAGTTTTGATCCGCTCGAACCCCTCTCGTTTTCGTTTAACTCTCCCAAAGGGGCCTGCAGCGAGTGTGATGGTCTGGGAATCCGATATGCCCTCGATTATGACAAAATCATCGACTCTGAACTTCCCATCGAGAAAGGGGCGATCAAAATCGTATACGGGTTTAACAAGGGGTATTACTTTACCTTCCTAAAAGCGTTTTGTACCGCATCGGGGATCAGTATCACCGCACCGTTTTACACCCTTGAAGAGTATCAAAAGAAAGCGATTCTCCACGGCAGTGTCGATGAAGTAGAATTTAAATGGCAAGATCACCCTATTAAACGCACGTGGCCGGGGATCGTCCGAATTGCCTATGATATTTTCAAAGATGAAAAAGATCTCGCCGATTATATGTCTGAAAAACCGTGTAATATTTGTAACTCTCACCGGCTCAAGCGGGAATCATTGGCGGTACGCGTTGCCGATAAAGGGATCGGTGACGTGATCTCTATGCCGCTTAAAGATTCGTACGCATGGTTTGCCGATCCTCAGACCTTTGAAAATCTGAGCGATCAAAGTTCGATGATTGCCTCTTCAATTTTGAATGAAATTCGTGAACGTCTTTTCTTCCTCTATGATGTGGGGTTGGGGTACCTTTCCCTCAGCCGTGATGCTCGTACCATCAGTGGGGGTGAAGCACAGCGTATCCGTATCGCTTCACAGATCGGGAGCGGTTTGACGGGGGTGATGTATGTCCTCGATGAGCCGAGTATCGGGTTGCATGAGCGTGATACCCTAAAACTGATCCGTACTCTTCGATCTTTGCAGGAGAAAGGGAATACGGTTATTGTCGTTGAACACGACAAAGAGACGATTGAGAATGCTGACTATATCGTGGACATCGGACCGGGTGCGGGGAAATTCGGCGGTAATGTCGTTTTTGCCGGAACCCTCGAAGAGATGAAAAAAAGCGATACCCTCACCGCACAGTATCTTTCCGGTCGGAAAAAGATCGAGTATTTTTACCGTAGAGAGCAAAAAGAGTGGATGTCGATTAACAATGTCACCCTTAATAATATTACCGATTTAAGCGTCAAAATTCCTCTGCATAATTTTGTTTGTGTTACGGGAGTGAGTGGGAGCGGGAAAAGTTCGCTGATTTTACAAACGCTTCTTCCGGTTACTCGTGAGATTCTCAACCATGCCCGAAAAATCAACCGCGTTGCAGGGGTCGAAGTGGAGGGGTTGGAGAAACTCGATAAAGTGATTTATCTCGATCAAAGTCCTATCGGGCGTACACCGCGTTCCAATCCGGCCACCTATACCGGGGTGATGGATGAGATTCGTAACCTTTTTGCTAAAACCAAAGAGGCACAGATTCGTGGATATACGGCGTCACGCTTTAGTTTCAATGTCAAGGGCGGGCGATGTGAGAAGTGTCAGGGGGAAGGGGAGATCAAGATCGAGATGCACTTTTTACCTGACATTATGGTCAAATGTGATTCATGTCACGGCAGCCGCTATAACCTCCAAACGCTTCAAGTGGAGTACAAAGGGAAAACGATTTCGGATGTTCTCAACATGAGTGTTGGGGAAGCGTTGGAATTTTTTGCTCCGATCCCGAAGATCAAAGCAATTTTGCAAACGTTGAGCGATGTGGGATTGGACTATATTACTCTAGGACAAAATGCGGTTACCCTCTCCGGCGGGGAAGCACAACGGATCAAACTGGCCAAAGAGTTGAGCCGCCGCGATACGGGGAATACTCTTTATATCCTCGATGAGCCGACGACAGGATTGCATTTCGATGATGTCAACCGCCTCACGAAGGTCCTCCATAATTTCGTGGAATTGGGGAACTCGGTACTCGTTATCGAACATAATCTCGATATGATTAAAAATGCCGACTATATCATCGATATGGGACCCGAAGGGGGAAGCGGAGGCGGATTGCTCGTCGCACAGGGTGATCCAGAATGTGTTGCTCGAGATTGGGAAAAAACCGGAAGTTTTACCGGAAAATATTTGGCTCTTGAGCTAAATAGGCTATAATAACCACAATTGCTTTTGTAGAGGATTATGTTAATGAAAAGCTCGATTATAAACAGTATTAAATCTTTGCCTCCGCTTCCTAAAACCGTTATTGATATGCAGCGGGTATGCAACGATCCCAATTCATCGATTCATGATTTGGTGAAAACCGTTGAGACCGATCCGATGATCGTTGCAAACTTACTCAAAGCGGCAAATTCACCCCTTTACAGCTTTCGTCGAGAGATCAACAATGTCGGTCAAGCGGTCGCATTGTTCGGGATGAGTATGACCCGTTCAATCGGACTTGGCAATTCGGTACGAAAACTGTTGAATGTTGATATGGAACCGTATGGAATCACTTCAGACCATTTTGCTGAGATTTCATCGATGCAGGCGGCCTTGATGCACAACTGGTATACTAAAATCGACCGTGCAAAAGCGGATAAGCTTTTTCTTGCGTCATTTTTACAAGAGACCGGAAAAATTATTATTGCCAGCGATGTCATTCAAGAAGATTTGGCAACAAATTTTAAGGCTGATATCGATTCGGCTATCGACATCGCCTCTGTTGAGCGCTCATACATCCAAGAGACGACGGCAACGGTAACAGCAGCGATCTTTACCCACTGGAATTTCGATAAAGAGTTCGTTGAGATGATTGAATACTCCGATAATCCTGAAAATGCTCCTGAAGAGATCAAAGAGTTTTCTACGGCTCTTCATATTGTGAAAACCATCATTCCGATCAATGATCCGTTCGGAGAACACGGAGTAGCTTTTGGACTTAAAAAGGCAGAAGCAGCAGGATATGATGTGACAAAACTTCAAGCGGCGATTGACTCGATTCTTGATAAATTGCACGTGAACTAAAGTCGATTAATGGCGCAGCAAGTCGTTACCATTATCGATACGTTTGGATTTTTTTTCCGCAGTTTTTATGCTCTTCCTCCGCTCAAAAATAAACACGGTTTTCCTACCGGTCTTTTGACCGGATTTATCAACTTTATCGCCTCTTTGCACAAAGATCACAGCAGTGATTATCTGATATTTGCCCTCGATGCAAAAGGGCCGAGCTTCCGTGCCGAAATTGACCCCAATTATAAAGCCAACCGCTCTCCGGCACCCGAAGAGTTGGTCATGCAACTTCCTATCGCGATTGATTGGATCGATAAAATGGGGTATAAATCGCTTTCCATGAGCGGCTATGAAGCGGATGATATGATTGCTTCGGTTGTGAGAGCAGCGCGACAACACGGATTCTTGGTACGCGTTGTTTCCCACGATAAAGACCTCTATCAGCTGATCGATGACGATCGGGTTGTATTGGTCGATGCGATCAGCAAAAAAGTGATGAATGAACGCCATTGCGATGAAAAATACGGGGTTCATCCGCGTCAGTTTATTGATTATCAATCCCTGATTGGAGATACTGCCGACAACGTCCCCGGGGTTAAAGGGATTGGAAAAGTAACGGCGCAAAAGCTTCTTGAACAGTTTGGGACATTGGATGAGATGTATGCGAGGCTGGACGAGGTGACACCGCCTCGGATCAAAGGGCTATTGGAAACCTATAGGGATGATGCGTTCCGCTCTCGTGAGTTGGTTCGCCTTAAAGATGATGTGTTTGAGACTCTCGATTTTTCTGAGTTTTCGATGCACTTTGATAATCCGTTTTTACCGATTTACGATGATTTGGTCCATTATGAGATGAATGCGGTACTTCGTACTCTTAAAGCGAAAGCACTGTTTGAAGAGTCGCAATCATCTTCTTCACCTTCGTTGGTTGTAAATGAGGTTAAAACCCCTATACCGACACAATGTGAGAGTATTGATGGATGCAGTGTATTGATTGATCATGATGCCGATTTAATGAGTATCATTGCTTCGATCTCTGAAGATACCCTTGTGGCATTTGATACCGAAACCACCGGACTCGATCCTATTAAAGACCATTTAGTCGGGTTTAGTTTTAGTCTGGATGGTAAAACGGGGTATTACGTCCCTATGAATCACAGCTATCTTGGTGTTGGGAATCAGGTTACTGCCGATTCTGCCAAAAAAGCGATCAAAGAAATTTTTACCCATAAAGTCATAGGGCATAATATCAAATTTGATCTCCATTTCGTTACCCGATTTTTAGAGGTGGATCGTCTCTCTATTTATGCTGACACGATGGTGTTGGCGTGGCTTACCGATTCGGCACGCTCACTCTCTATGGATAATCTTTCTCAGAATCTTTTGAATCATGAGATGATCCATTTTAAAGACACAGTCAAAAAAGGGGAAAACTTCGCCTCCGTAGCGATCGAGGATGCGTGTAAATACGCCGGAGAAGATGCCTATATCACCTATCGTCTCTACGACGTACTCCGTGAGCAACTATTGCTTAAAGGGGGTCAGGAAGCACTCGATGAAGCATTTAATGTTGAGTTTCCGTTTACCATCACGTTACTGGGTATGGAGAGAGAGGGGATTGCCGTCGATACGGCAGTATTGGAACTCTTTAAAAAAGAGGTAGCCTTAGAGATTGCAACGCTTACCGAGCAAATCCACAGTGCGTGCGGCACGGTCTTTAATCTCAATTCTCCGAAACAGCTGGGAGTTATCCTATTTGAAACGCTTGGATTGCCGCACGGCAAAAAAACCAAAACGGGATACAGTACGGATGAGCAGGTTTTGGAAGGATTGAAAAATGAACATCCGGTCATAGCGATGTTGCTTCAATACCGTGAGTATCATAAGCTCTTTTCTACGTATATCGAACCGTTGATTGCGTTAGCGCAAAATGATCCCGCTTCCCGTATTTATACCTCGTTTGTTCAGAGCGGTACGGCTACGGGACGGCTCAGTTCTAAAAATCCAAACCTCCAAAACATCCCCGTCAAAACGGCACTGGGAATGCGTATCCGAGAAGCATTTATTGCCCCTAAGGGGAAAAAACTGATCGGAATCGACTATTCGCAGATTGAATTGCGTCTTTTGGCCCATTTTAGCGAAGACACTGTGTTGGTCAACGCCTTTAATGAGGGGCACGATATCCATATGCAAACGGCGATAGCCCTTTTCGGTGAAACCGAAGCCGCGAGTAAACGTAACATCGCTAAAACAGTCAATTTCGGTCTATTGTACGGGATGGGACAGAAAAAGCTCTCCGATACACTGGGGATTACGACGAAAGAGGCAAAAGAGATCATCGAGCGCTATTTCGAGACGTTTCCGAGTGTCAAGGGATATTTCAGCGGCATCGTCGAGCAGGCTAAGGAGATGGGTTATGTTGAAACATTGCTGCATAGACGACGTTATTTTGATTTCGCTTCTGCCACTCCGATGCTCAAAGCGGCGTATGAGCGCGAATCGGTCAATACGGTCTTCCAAGGCTCTGCATCCGATCTCATCAAACTCTCGATGAACAAAATCGATACGATGATCCGCACCGAGGCTCTTCGCGCCCGAATGCTATTACAAATCCACGATGAACTGATTTTTGAGGTGGATGAGGATATGGCAGAGGAATATGCACGCCGTTTTGTCGAGGTGATGGAAAGCATTTTAGAACTGCGTGTCCCGCTGAAAACCTCGATGCATATCGGGAATCACTGGGGTGAGTTGAAATAACAATCAGGAGAGTAACGTGGTCGAAAAAATCTTAGCCAATCTCGAAAAATCCAATTGTGTGAGCGATGATACATTTCTGCAAGCGGTGAGTGAAGTCCTTACTTCACTGGAGCCAATCGTTAAAAGCGATCCGCGCTATGAGCAGTTCGCCATTTTGGAACGTTTGGTAACTCCTGATCGTGTTATCCAGTTTAAAGTTCAATGGCTCGATGATAACAATCAAGTTCATATCAACAACGGCTACCGTATCCAGTTTAACAATTCTCTCGGACCCTACAAAGGGGGATTGCGGTTTCATCCCAGTGTCACGACAGGGGTTTTAAAATTTTTGGCGTTCGAGCAGATTTTTAAAAACTCTTTGACGGGTCTTCCGATCGGCGGAGCCAAAGGGGGATCGGATTTCGATCCCAAAGGTAAAAGCGATTTCGAGATTATGAAGTTTTGCCATGCCTTTATGCGTGAACTTCACCCTTATATCGGTGCACGTGTCGATGTTCCGGCGGGTGATATCGGAGTAGGGAGCCGTGAGATCGGATACCTGTTTGGAGAGTACAAACACATTACCCGAAATTATGACGGGGTACTCAGCGGCAAACCGTATGCTTTCGGTGGATCACTCATGCGTCCGCAGGCGACGGGATACGGCGTCGTTTATTTTGCACGGGAAATGTTAAAAGAAGAGTTGCAAGAGTCATTGGAAGGGAAAATATGTACGGTGAGCGGTGCGGGGAATGTTGCCCTTCATACCATCGAAAAACTTCAACAGTTGGGTGCCATTGTGGTGACATGCAGTGATAGTTATGGGACGATCTATGATTCGAACGGGATTGATTTGCCCCTCTTACGACATCTCAAAGATGAGGGGAAACGGCTCTCATTGGAAGGGTATGTTCGAGAAATCCCTCATGCTGTGTATACCAAAAAATCAGATTACCCTAAAGACGGACATGCGGTTTGGAATTATCCGTGTTTCGCGGCATTTCCGTGCGCGACTCAAAATGAACTTAGTGTATCCGATGCACAAAAATTAATAGAGAATGGATGCGTTGCAGTAGTGGAAGGGGCGAATATGCCGACGGAGCCCGAAGCCATCGCACTCTTACAGCAAGAAGGTGTGTTGTTTTCCCCGGGCAAAGCATCGAATGCCGGAGGGGTAGCGGTGAGCGAGTTTGAGATGTCCCAAAATGCCTCAATGGAGAAATGGGATTTTGATAAAGTGGATCGTAAACTCGATGAATTGATGCGTCAGATATACAAACGGGTTTCATTGACTGCAAAAGAGTACGGAGTGGAACGAAACTTCGTTGACGGAGCGAATATTGCGGCCTTTAAACGGATTGCAGAGGCTATGTTGCTTGAGGGAGTTTGAGTATTAATTTTTAATTAACAAATATTTACCCAACACCCACTACAATACCAAATATTTTTCACATAGGTTACCCATGAACAAAGTTCTCTCATTTCTAAGCTCCATGAAAACCATGGCAGCTCTTATGCTCGTTTTTGCCGTTGCAATCGGCTATGCTACATTTGTCGAAAATGATTATGGCTCTATGACAGCCAAAGCTGATATTTATAACGCACGTTGGTTTGAGATTCTTCTTGCATTATTGGCAGTCAATTTGACGCTCAATATTATAAATTTCAACATGGCACGTCGTGGTAAATGGCTCGTATTTACCTTTCATGCCGCTTTTTTGATTATCCTTGTCGGTGCGGCGGTAACCCGTTACATGGGATATGAGGGGGCGATGCATATTCGTGAAGGTGAGAGCAGCGATGTGATCATCAGTGCTGAGCCATACGTAACGTTTAACGTAGTCAAAGGTGAGAAAACTTTTGATTTCAAAGAGAATCTTTTTCTTTCAAAACGTACTTCCAACCATTTTGAGCGAATTTTGGACGTTGATGGCGAACAAATTCATGTGAAACTAGAGAGCTACATGGGTGATGCCCATTATGAAGCAGTTGCAGATCCAAAAGGGTCTCCACTCTTTAATCTAATGGTTACCGGAGCACAGGGGGCACAGCAAGTATCCCTTAAAAAAGGTGAGTTTGTTGAAGCGAACGATATCGTAATCGATTTTGACTCCAACAAAACCTTTGATAAACCGGTGATTGCGTTAAGTGTTGAAGGGGAGAAGGCGTATGTGACGACTCCGGCTGCTCTTTCGACGCTTAGTATGGATACGCAGCAGACGGCTTCTTTGAATGCAGGTAAACACGAAATACTGAAACGTACTTTGTTCCAAAGTGCCCAAAGCGGGTTTGTTTTCCGTGATTTCCTCCCTAAAGCATCGATGCAGTTGGTCTCGAAGCCTGCGAAAGGGCCTATGGTGCAGGGAGAGGACGCTATTACTTTAACGCTTTCACGTGCAGATAAAAAAGAGAGTATCGTGGTACTTGGATCTGTTGGAGAGATTGGAGAAGGCAAAAAGGTAGCTTTGGATGATATGGTCATTGAGGTTGCCTACGGCTCAATCGAACGTAAAATTCCATTTGCAGTCGCATTGCGCGATTTTGAGTTAGAACGTTATCCAGGATCAATGTCTCCGGCATCGTACGCAAGTGAAGTGAGTGTGATCGATCCTGCCAATCAGGAAAAATTTGATTTTCGTATCTACATGAACCATATTCTTGATTACCAAGGGTACCGTTTCTTCCAATCGTCATTCGATCAGGATGAACTCGGAACCGTTCTCTCCGTTAATCGTGATCCGGGGACGCTGATTACCTATATCGGCTATTTATTACTTGCTATCGGTATGTTTGGCGTATTAATCGTAAAAAATGGTCGATTTGCAGCTTTGGGTGAAAAACTCAAATCTTTGGATACGAAAAAAGCAGCCGCAGCTTTGGCGATCATCGTTATGACATTGGGGACAACCAACTCTATCGCTGCCGAAGCTGAAAATCCGGTCATTAAAGTTGCCAAAGGATTTGATAAAGCGCATGCCGATAAATTCGGTCATTTGATCGTTCAAGATTCCAGCGGACGTATGAAACCGATGGATACGCTAAGCCATGAAATCTTGGCAAAACTAAACCGAAACGATACGTTTATGGGGCTCTCTTCCAACCAAGTGGTTCTTGGGATGATGCTTCGTCCCGATGCGTGGCGTGAGATTGCGATTATCCGTACAGGAGACAAAGAGGTTAATAAACTGATTGGACTCCCTGAAGGGGCTAAAACGGCTGCATTTGCACAGTTTTTTGAATTTCCCGATGAGATCAGCGGATACAAACTTGCGCAGCTCGTTGATGAAGCCAACCGTAAAGCACCGGGTAAACGCGATAAGTTCGATAAAGCATTGTTGCAGGTGGATGAACGGGTAAATGTCGCCTATATGGTGTATACCGGCTCATTGGTACGTATGTGGCCTAAAGCGAATGATAAAAATCACAAATGGGACGCAACGATTGAGGCCTTACAAGGTTTGAGTCCGAAAGAATCCGAAATGGTCCGTCTTTTGGCTATCGGATATTTCGGCTCGATTGATGAAGCGATGAAGAGCGGTGATTGGAAGAAGGCGGATGAAGCATTAGCGCGTATCGATAAATTTCAACGATTTGTCGGGGCAAGTGTCTATCCGAACGATACCAAGTCAAAAGTGGAGATTTTCTACAACAAAGCGAATGTTTTCGAACAATTATGGCCTCTGTATTTCGTAGTCGGATTCACATTGCTCATCTTGTCTTTTATCAAAATTATCAAACCGGCTTTCCGAGAAGAGTGGTTGAGTAAAGTCTCTTTTTCTCTGTTGGTTCTTTTCTTTGCGGCACACACTGCAGGTTTAGTTATGCGCTGGTACATCTCAGGACATGCTCCGTGGTCAAACGGCTATGAGTCGATGATTTATATCGGGTGGGCGAGCGTACTCGCCGGATTCATTTTCTCTAAACGTTCTATGATGACAATGGCGGCAACGGCGATTATGACAGGGCTTATCCTCTTTGTTGCTCATCTCAACTGGATGGACCCTCAGGTGACAAACCTCGTTCCGGTTCTTCAATCGTATTGGCTGGCTATCCACGTTGCAATGATTACGGCGAGTTACGGTTTCCTCGGTTTGGGAGCGTTGCTGGGGATGATTACCCTTATACTTTTCATCCTGAAAAATGAAAAAAATTCGAATCGTTTGAACCTCGCGATTAAAGAGCTTAATGCCATCAATGAAATGAGTCTTATCGTCGGTTTGGTCCTTCTAACCATTGGGAACTTTCTCGGGGGAGTCTGGGCGAATGAGAGCTGGGGACGTTACTGGGGATGGGACCCGAAAGAGACGTGGGCGCTCGTAACAATTTTGGTTTATGCTGTGGTTATCCACTTACGCATGATTAAAGGCGCTTACAGTGACTATATCTTTAGTGTGGTATCATTACTGGCATTTACTGCGGTGTTAATGACCTATTTCGGGGTAAACTATTATCTTGCCGGTATGCACTCGTATGCAAAAGGTGACCCTGTCCCGGTACCGGATTTTGTACCGTGGACCTATGCTGTAATCGCTATCGTTATTGCGATGGCTTATCCGAAACGGAGTACACGATAAATGAGCGAAGCGTTAAAAGAACTTTTTGACGCGTATAAACATCTCCCCGTTGGGGTGATGTTTTTTAAAGAACATAAACTCTTTTTTGTAAATGATCATCTGCGTACGGTTTTGCTTCTTCAGAATCTCGGGAGTGATGAAGTTATCCATATCATAGGGGATATGGTCGGACTTGAGAACGCCTCACACGAATCTCTTTGTGATTTTTTATCTTGCAACGGCTTTTTTCTTTATCGTGATCGGATATTACAGATCGATCAACAACATTTTGATAATACCGATGTTTTTGTGATCGTCCGCGTAACCGATGAATCGATTAATACTATCGATAAAACACGTTCTTTGAGAGAACTGCGTCAAGATAAAATAACCGTTGATGCCAAACTAAGTGATGATTCTTATCAATTATTGAATAAAGCATTGGGGAATTGGGAAAAGAACCATTTCCCATCGGTAGTATTGTATAAGGGGATTCCGATCAAAGGAGATTGTACAATCGTCCATGCTCACAATGGGGAAATTGCGATCAGAGTTGAAAAGAAACAGCTTTCCGCAGCTGCGATCGGTATTTTATGGCTCATTGGCAGCAATCGGGAAAAAATGCTTTCGGGTGAAGTGAGCAAATACGATTTGAATCAATCGGTAGTGTGGTTAAAAAATCTTCAGATGGTTGCAGATGGTTTCCATATACGTCAGGTTATACGTTACGGTGCCTCTTTGGAAGATAAAATGATGCTGAGCATTAACGGTAAAAGATATACCTCTTCTTTACATGATGTTTCGGAAAAAGGGGTATCGATTCAAACGGACGATGCGGCACTTTTAATTGCTTTATCCTCAGCAAAGGGGAAAACTCTGAATGCGGAGCTGAGTTTTGCAAATATCACAATAACGGTTCACGCGGTTTGGCTTTATACCATCGCATTAGAAGCGGGAACGCTGATGAAAACGGCTTTTACCATCGGATATGATCTGCATAATGGAAGTTTGTTGCGTGAATGGCTGAACTCTAAACAACTTCAACTGATTAAAGAAGTACGTACTTTTGTCCAAATGATACCTGCACCGCCAATAAACGAAGAGTCGGAGTGGATCATCTAAACGAAATTTTCTCTTTTATCGTTTCGCCAGAGATGATTGTAAGGTTTCTAAATTGCTAACCATTTTTTCATCTAACATAATAACGGATACCGAGACGGTTATCCCTACCTCTTTGAGCCATTGGGCATAGAAATCATCAATATTGGGTATCTCTTCATCTTTTCGAAAGATAATAAAGTCATCCCCTTGAAAGCGGATAATCGGTAGTTGTGGGCAATATTCTTGAAGCATTTGCGCATAATGTTTAAGCAAATCATCCCCTTTGTCCCATCCGTATATTTTATTAAAGTGACCGATATTCCCGAGATTGATGAACCATAGCTGTCGATATTGGCTAAAATCCGGTTCAAAAAAGAGAAAATTGAGATAGGCAGAGGTATAAAGTCCCGTGAGGGAATCTTTGTAAAAATAGGAGAAACGTTCCATCTCCATAGGGGTAGTAGGGCGTTGAGAATGGGCAACTTCCAAAGAGATGGTACTGAGTGTTATGAGTGCTGCATCGATCACATCGGCACGGAATTTAATTCCTCGGACGGATCTCAATTCTTCTAACGCTTCTTGCAGCGTCTTTCGCCCTTTATAGATTCGGTTGGTCGTCATAGCATCGAAACAGTCGGATACCGCCATAATCTGAGAGAGCAGAGGGATCGCATCACCGGATATTTTATGGGGATATCCACTTCCATCGAGACGTTCATGATGGTATCGAACGATTTCAGCAATCGAGGCAAAGATATCAACCCGTTTTAAAAGGGCATAACCGGCATCCACATGTTCTTCAATAAGTGTCCGTTCAATCGGATCAAGGAGACCGGGTTTGAGTAAAATTGAATCGGGAATAGATACTTTACCGATATCATGCAACGCACCGGCACGGTAGAGTTCTTCTTGTATCTCTTGTGAAAGTCCCATTTGAGCTGCAACAAGACGTGAATATTCACCGACACGCCGTCCATGTCCGGCCGTATAGTTATCGCGTTGTTCAATCAAGGAGACAAGGGAAAAAAGATTTTGTTCGTATAAGTCGATTTTTTCCTGAATTCGTGATACGGAGGATTTGTACCCCCAGTGAAAGCTTAATACGCCCAATATCCATACCCAAACTAAAATGAGGGCGGTTGTTATAAGCCCTTTTTGAAATACGTCATCATAACGGTTCATAGGGAGGGTGATGGTCAGTGCACCACGTATATCCCCAATCTTGTATCCTTGATCGGCATGACATTTCATACACTCAGATTTTATAAAGAAAGGGATCATGTAGCTAAGAGACTTTTGGTTTCCAACGGTATGAAATTCATAGACTTCTTGTCTGGTTTTAAGGAGTGTCTTGAGCGATTTTTTTTCCCATGAATCAGGAATATTTTTTGGATTGATGTTTTTATCGCTTGATAAATGGCTTCTGATACCGTAAAGTGAGCTGTATTGTTCCGTCATTTGACGTAATGCATAGGCTGGATTAATGAGGGTAAGTTGGACTCCCGTTGTGGTATTGAGATCGCGATGTTTGACTTTTAGATAGGGGTTCGGGAGTAGCTCTGCAGTAATAGGGACATAAACACCGCCGTGTGTTGCCACCCATTTTCGAAATGCAATATCTTTATTAATACTGGTTTTTGCTTCGAGCAGAGCGAGCTCTTTGACTTGCTCATATTTTTGGTAGGTTAAATAGACAAGTATCAGAGCAATAAAGACCGTCCATATTACTCCAATTGTTGCAAAGATTCTGAAAAGCTGTTTTTTGTCTTTTTTCATAAACGCCTTTCCATAAAAACGTATTAGTTATATTAATAATATCGGCTGTTTATTTAAACCAACCTTTTACTTTTTCGAAGGTTGATTCGAAAAGGGATTCATGAGGTTTGGATTCGATTCCGAAACTCTCTTGAAGCTTTTGGAGAAGCTCTTCTTGTTCGGAATTGAGCCGATTTGGGTAGGTGAGGTGGATTTGTGCGATCAAATCCCCTTTCCCGCGTCCATGAACATCGGCGACCCCTTCACCACGGAATCGATACTGTTGGCCGTCTTTGGTCCCTGTTTCGAGTTCGAGTGTGACTTCGCCGTTTAAAGAGGGAATAGTAATATCTTCGCCCAAAACGGCTTGGGTGAAAAATACCGGAACTTCGAGGTAGATGTCGTTTCCGTTACGGATAAAGTGACTGTCTTCTTCGACTTCAAATGTCACGTACATATCCCCTCGCACACCGCTTTTACCGATATTGCCGCGACCCGATACGCGTAAACGGTTTCCGGTATCGATTCCGGCAGGGACTTTGATCGTGACGCTCTCTTTGGTCTCCGTGTAGCTTTTGCCTTTACAATCACCGCATTTCTCACTCGCCATCGTCCCCTCACCATGACAAGCAGGACAGGTTTGAGAGAACGTCATAAACCCTTGGCGTACGTAGACTTGCCCTTTGCCGCCGCATTGGCTGCAAGAAGTTATTTTCCCCTCTTTAGCTCCGGTCCCTTTACACGTTTTGCATGAACTTTTTGCGCTAAAGGTTACTTCTTTCTCACATCCGAAAACGGCCTCTTTAAAACTGACCCGCATCTCGACACCCATATCGAGAGGGAATTTATCCGCTGCCGCACGAGATTGTTTGCGTCCGCCGCCTGCAAAGCCGTTGAACATCTCT
>NZ_MIBT01000123.1:0-53175 GCF_001829605.1 Sulfuricurvum sp. RIFCSPLOWO2_12_FULL_43_24
AAGGACAATAGGTCGATTCACGTGCCTCATCATCGATATTACCGACATAAACGTATTTTAATCCAGCCTCTTTACCGATCTCGTAAGCACGGCGAAGGGTTGAGGAAGGGGTACGGGGGGTATCCATCATCTTATACATTGGATGAAATCCGCTGATATGCCATGGCATAGAGGGATCAAGAGAAGCCTGAAACTGAGCGATAGCACGTATCTCTTCATCCGAGTCGTTCAGCCCCGGGATCAGAAGGGTCGTCGTTTCGATCCATATCCCTTTTTTATGGGCATATTCGACCGTATCCAAAACAGGTTTGAGCGATCCGCCGCAGATATCTTTGTAAAACGATTGCGTGTACCCTTTTATATCGATATTCATCCCGTCCAAAAAAGGTGCTATCGTATCGATTGCTTTGTGAGTCTCATACCCGCTGGTCACATAGATATTTTTCAATCCCGCTTCGTGAGCAAGTTTTGCGGTATCGTAAGTATATTCGAAAAAAACAACCGGCTCGTTATAGGTGTAGGCGATGCTTTGGCACTCGTGTTCCAACGCAAAATCGACAGCTGCTTTAGGGGAAAGGGGACGTCCGAAAATTTCGTGACGATGCTCTTTCGGATATTGGGAAATATCGGCATTCTGACAAAATTTGCACGAAAAATTGCACCCCACCGTTCCGAACGAAAAGACGCTTGTCCCCGGTAAAAAATGAAACATCGGTTTTTTTTCGATCGGATCAATATTGACGGCGGCCGCAAGGCCATACGTGAGGAGGTAGAGTTCACCGTTTTCAACTTTACGGATACCGCAGATACCGTACTCACCTTCGGAAAGTTTGCAATGCTGATTGCACGCTTCACATGCGATTCGTCCATCGTCAAGTTTGTGTGAGAGCCACGCGATCGATGACACGGCTATTTCACTTTGATCTGTTTTACCGACTCGCCCTTGGACTCTTTTTTCGGTAAAGTGATCTCTAACACACCGTCTTTATTTTCGGCATGTACATTTTCAGCATCCACATTTGAGGGCAAAGTAAAGCTACGGGTAAAACTCCCAAAACTGCTTTCGCACTGATAATAGTCCTCTTTTTTGACCTCTTTTTTGCTCTTTCTCTCCCCTTTGAGAGTCAAAACACCATTTTCGACTTTCACACTGATGTCCTCTTTTTTGACACCCGGAAGATCGACGTCGATGTGGTAGGCAAACTCCCCTTCTCGCGTGTTGACAGATGGAGTGAAGCTCGAAAACACATCTTTTGTTAAATCGGATGAGAATGCTTCACCTATGCGTTTTTCCAACGAACGCAACTCTTTAAACGGATCAAATCGTGTTAACAACATAACAAATCCTTTACGAGTGATTTTGCAGAGAAGCAACCGCACATTTCAGTCAATCTCTGCTTCTTGTTATTCTAGTTCTGTACACATTAAAAGATACATTAAAAAACAAATTAAATGAAAATCTATCGTAAACTTAATCCCACTTTCCCTTTGGCAATATCCACCTCGACAACACGGATAGAAGTGAGTTGTTGATTGACACTGAGCACTTCGAGCGGATGGGATATTCGCTTTTCCGACATCTGGGAGATATGGATCAATCCGTCGTTTTTGAGTCCGATATCGACGAATGCTCCGAAATCGGCAATGTTGCGCACGACGCCCGAGACGATAGACCCCTCTCGAAGCTCTTTGATGTCGGTGAGATCGGAGCGAAACATAATCGGCGGCAAGCTCTCACGGGGGTCAAATCCCGGTTTACGTAACTCCGCGATAATGTCACTAAGTGTTGCTTCCCCTACTCCCAACTCTTGCGCAATTCGAGGAATTTGATCTTTGGTGATCGATGGGAGATCATGCCGTTTTAAAAGGGTATTCGCCGCCGCATAGCTCTCAGGGTGAACCCCCGTGTTGTCCAATACACTATTACCGTCTCGTATCCGAAAGAACCCCGCACATTGCTCGTAGGCTTTTGCCCCCAGCCCTTTAACTTTGAGAAGCTCCTGCTTGGCTTTGAACGCCCCGCTCTTTTCGCGGTGTTCCACGATTGCGCGAGCAACTTTTGCCCCCACTCCCGCAACGTAGGAGAGGAGTGATACCGAAGCGCTGTTGGGGTCGACGCCGATGCGGTTGACCAAATCTTCGGTGACACTGCCGAGCTTCTTCTCCAGTAGCTTTTGATCGACGTCGTGCTGATATTGCCCCACCCCTAGCGATTTGGGATCGATCTTCACCAATGCCGCCATCGGATCGCGAAGTCGCTGAGCAATCGAGATCGCTCCGCGTATCGTGACATCGAGCTGCGGATACTCCTCTTGGGCGATTTTGGAGGCGGAGTAGACCGATGCCCCCGCTTCGGAGACGACGGTATAAGAGAGGTTGAGTCCCTCATCGCGGTTTAGCCTCGCGAAAAACTCCTGCGTTTCCCGCGACGCCGTTCCGTTACCGATAGCAACGGCATTGATCCCATAGCGCGCTGTAAGTTGTTTCACGACCTTTGCACTCTTCTCATAGTCACTTTGCGGCGGGGTAGGATAGATCACCGCATGATCCAAGTACATACCATTCTCATCCACTACGGCGAGTTTACACCCCGTCCGATAGGCGGGATCAGCTCCCAAAATGGCACGTTTCGTCACCGGTGGTGAACCCAGAAGCTGGGAGAGGTTTTTGCCGAATGTATTGATCGCTTGGATATCCGATTTCTCTTTAATCATCGCGTGCACTTCCCGCTCCAATGAGGGAAAGAGTAGCCGTTTGAAGCCGTCAATATAACTCGCCAACAGCAGACTCTGCGAACTTTTGGCACTGCGTGGAATACGATAATTTTTAATCGTATTCTCCACCCGATCCATATCGAGGGTAATCTTGACGTTCAGCTCTTTTTCGCTCACCCCTCGCATAATCGCGAGATAACGGTGAGAAGGGATGGAAGCTATCTTTTCGCTCTTTCCTGCGAGCTTGGCAAATAGTCCCTCCTCACTCATCCCTTTAGTGGCTTTGATCTCAAACGAGGAATAATCCAGTATCTGACGTCGCCAGTGGTCGCGCTCTCTTGGGTCGTCACTGTAGCGCTCCGCGAGTATGTCCTGCGCACCTTTTATCGCATCCTCACGCGTTGTGACGGAGCCTTTGACAAAACTCTCCGCACGTTTCGACAATTCTCCCAACTCTAACTGCGCACGTTCCAGCAGATCGGCCAATGGCTCCAATCCCGCCGCAATAGCGGCACCGGCACGGGTGTTTTTCTTCTCTTTAAAAGGGCGGTAGATGTCTTCGACCTCTTGGAGCGTTGCAGCGTTGCTCAACCGTGTACGCAAGTCGTTATTCAACTCGGAGCGCTCCGCGATGAGACGGGAAACCTCCTCTTTTCGCTCCAGCAGTTTTTTCGAATAGCCGTAAATGCTCTCAAATTCCCGTAACTGCTCATCGGTAGCACCCCCTGTCATCTCTTTACGGTAACGGGCGATAAAAGGGATCGTGGAGCCCTCTTCGAGGAGTTTCAGGATATTGGTAACGGTTTTGGCAGTGAGTCCCGTTTTTTGGGAGAGCAGATCAATCAAAGGGTTCATTGGTTTCCTGAACCTTTTGCATTTTTGGCGGCGAGTTCTCGGGCTTTGTCTTTTTTACTCTTCCCTTTCCCCTTGATCGGATCGGGTCCTTTGACTTTGGGCGGAGGAGTCCCTACGAGTTCAAACCCCTCGATCTGCTCACGCGGTAGTTTAATGGAGGAGCGTTTTTCGATCAAGGCAAAATGATCCCTCTCGGCGAATCCGATAAACGAAATCGCGAGACCCGATTTGCCCGCACGACCCGTCCGTCCGATACGGTGGATATAATCAGAGGGGGAGCGGGGAAGATCGAAATTAATAACGCAGGTGATATCATCGATATCCAAACCGCGCGCGGCGATATCGGTGGCAAAGAGGATACGAATTTTTTTCGCTTTGAATTGCTCCAACACATAGGTGCGATCGGCTTGGAGGAGATCGCCGTTAAACGAGTCCGCCGAAAAGCCGTATTTGCGAAATTTCGCGGCGATATTGTCGGAGGCTCGTTTGTTCGCCATAAAGACCAACACCTGTTCCCATTTTTCGGTTTCGAGGAGGTGGCGAAGCAACGGCCCCCGATTTTCAGGATTCACCTCGATAACGCGCTGATGGATGCTTTGTACCGTCGGCAGCTCTGCTTCGAGTGTGACATGGATCGGGGTTTGAGTGATTTTGGAGGCAATTGCTTCCATCTTCGGCGGATAGGTCGCGGAGAAGAGGAGGTTTTGACGCTTCGCGGGGATCGATTCTAAAATTAGCTCTAACTCTTCGGCGAATCCGAGGTCGAGCATCTTGTCCGCTTCATCGAGGACAAAAAACTCCAAATGCGACAAATTCATCTGCTTTTTTTTCAAAACGTCGAGAAATCGCCCCGATGTTGCGACAAGAATGTCGCACCCCTGTTGAATCGCGTAGAGCTGATCGCCGATACTCTCACCTCCGATGACACTCACCACTTTCGGTTTTGTCGGAAGATAGTTTCCCATACTCTCGAACGTCTGCGCTACCTGCAGTGTCAATTCCCGTGTCGGAGTGAGAACAAGGGCTTTAATTTTCCCTTTCCCCTCGCCGCGCGTCTGTGACCAAAGCTCTAAGATCGGTAATACGAAACTCGCACTCTTACCGCTTCCCGTCTGTGCACGGGCAAGTACATCTTTGTGCTCTAAGACGAGAGGGATCACTTTTTCCTGAATGGGAGTAGGCTCAGTGTAGCCGTTTTCGCTCACCGCACGCTGAAGGGGAGATGAAAGAGAGAGTTGTGAAAATAGCATAAGGGGTCCTCGTAAATAGTAAAAAGAAGTATATTTTGTATTAGTAGTCAAGCGGGTTAAAAACTCATTCACTCTTGTGCTATACTCGTTTTATGAAATACATTTACAATAAAACCCGTTTTAGTATTACCAAAATAGGTCTTGGTGGACGATGAAGGGATTCGTTTTTCTCTTTCTGGTCTTTAATCTTTTTACGTTTTTAGTCTTCGGATACGACAAATATTTAGCCCGTACCAATCGTCCACGGGTCCGTGAAAAAACACTCCTGAATTTAGCACTGATGGGCGGAAGCGTCGGAGCCGTATTCGGTCAAAAGATCTTTCGCCATAAAACAAAAAAATCCCGCTATCGCTTTTGGATTATTTTAGTCGTCCAATTTGCTCTATTTGAACTGATGTGGTATTACGCTCCGGTGTTGGCTCAAATATTCCGAAGTTTGTGGGCATAGGAAACTCATACAGCATGATTTAAACCCTTTCTTAGCCATTGACACTTTGACTAGCCTACCGACAGATGCTGAAGCCAAAATTTGATCGTAAAAACTATAATTCGATAGCCTTTTATGCTGCCTATCGTAACTCCGCGCACAATTCTTCATTCTAATAAGTTATATAACTATCGCTATTTCACCGCTATTTAGATTCTATATACTTCCCCGCAGATAAGCTTAAAAAGGATAACCATGACCACTAAATTAAAAATTGACGGTGTAACCTATGATGTTACTGTTGATGACGAAACACCTTTATTGTGGGTACTTAGAGACCATTTGAACCTTACCGGAACCAAATATGGATGCGGCGCTGCTCAATGCGGGGCATGTACTGTTTTATTAGACGGAAAAGCGATCCGAAGCTGTGCAACCTTTTTAAAAGAGATCGGCGATAAAGAGATCATGACGATTGCCAATACAACCGATCCTCTTCTGAAGAAAGTACAAGAGGCTTGGGTTGAAGAAGATGTTCCTCAATGCGGTTATTGCCAATCAGGACAAATCATGAATGCGACAGGTTTGCTAAAGGCGAACAGCAATCCTACCGAAGAAGAGATTTTAGCTGAGATGAATGGCAATATCTGTCGATGCGGTACCTATAACCGTATCAAAAACGCTATTAAAAAAATAAATGCAGGAGCTTAATCATGGGACTCTCACGAAGAACTTTTCTTAAAAATACCGCCATTGTCAGTAGCGCTTTTATCGTCGGATTTTATTTACCGGTAAAAGCCCGTGCCGATGAAGCAACCAAAGAGACGTTGCGCCCTAATGCCTTTATTCAAATTGATCCAGACAACACCATTACCTTTTTGATGGGTCAAGCTGAAATGGGTCAGGGAACGTATACAGCTCTTGCAATGTGTATCGCCGATGAGTTGGATGCGGCTTGGGACGCGGTTCAATTCAAAGCAGCCGATATTGACCCTGTCTATAATTCTGTCTTCGGGCCATGGATGCTGACGGCAGGTTCCACTTCCATCAGTACCAAACAGCTCGAAATGCGTAAAGTCGGTGCTGCCGTCAATGAAATGCTCAAAAAAGCGGCTGCAAAAAAATGGAATGCGGCTCTCTCAGATATCAAAACCAAAAACTCCCATGTTATCAATCTAAAAACAGGGGATAAGTTCACCTATGGTGAGTTGGTCGCAGATATTAAAACAATGAGCATTCCGGAGAATCCTGAGCTAAAAGCACTGAAAGATTGTTCACTCATCGGTAAACCTACCCGAAGACACCCGAGCGAAGCATGGGCAAAAGTGACAGGACAAACAGAATTCGGAATCGATGTGAGAATGGACAATCTCAAATATGCAGCCGTTTTGCATCCGGCCGTTTTCGGGGCCACTATCGTGAGTTTTGATCCCTCAGAAGCACTCAAACGCGACGGGATTTTAAAAATTAAACAAATTCCGACAGGTATTGCCGTTATCGCAGAACACTGGTTCCAGGCAAAAGAGGCATTAAATCATATCCATGTTGTATGGGACAAAGGGGAGTTTGCTAATGTCAGCAGCGACGATTTACGAAAAGAATATGATACTCTTTTAAATACGCCGGGTGCTTCTATGCGTCATGATGGCAATACGGCAAAAGCGTTCAAAGAAGCGCATAGCATCATCTCAGCAGATTATGAATTCCCATTTTTGGCCCATGCTCCGATGGAACCGTTAAATTGTACGATTCACCATACAGGGGAGAGTGCAAAAATGTGGACCGGAGGACAAGTACAAACTGTCTATCGAAAAGTTTGTGCAGATATATTGGGTCTTAAGCCTGAGGATGTGGAATATAACAATACCTTTTTGGGTGGAGGATTTGGACGTAGAGCTGCGGCAAACGCTGATTATATCAAAGATGCCGTCTACACCGCAAAAGACGAAGAGTGGCCGATTATGACGCTCTGGACCAGAGAAGATGATATTCGCATGGGGAACTATCGTCCTATGTATAAAAATAAAGCCCGTCTCGCGCTGAACAAATATGGTGATATCACTGCCTTTGAAGCCAAAGTTGTCGGACAGCCGGTTGTCAAAGATACGATACTCGGATTTTTATTTAAAGACGGAGTGGATTGGGCGCAATGGGATGGACTTACCGATCATCCGTATTCGATTATGAATCATGATATGCAGGCCCATTCACCGAGTTCTCCGATTCCCGTATTATGGTGGCGTTCGGTAGGACATACGCAAACGGCTCCTCTCGTGGAAGGTATCGTGGACGAAGCGGCGCATAAAGCCGGAATCGATCCTATCGCCTACCGAATCAGCATGTTGGATGATTTACGATGCATCAAATTATTATTAGACGTCCAAAGAATTTCCGATTGGAAAAATCGTAAAAAAGAGAAAAATGTCGGTTACGGTGTTTCAATCGTCAAATCATTCGGCTCTATTGTGGCACAGGTAGCAAAAGTCAAAGTTACAAAAAATGATTTTAAAGTTGAAAACGTATGGTGCAGTGTCGATTGCGGTTTTGCGCTCAATCCGCTTAATATTGAGAACCAAATGATCAGCGGAATCAATTTCGGACTTGCCGCGACAAAATACAGTGAAATTACGATCAAAAACGGTGAAGCGGAACAAAGCAATTTTTATGATTACCTGGTGACGAGAATTTCCGATGCTCCTGAGATCAAAGTGAGTATCGTCAATTCAGGAGAAAAAATCGGCGGTATAGGCGAGACGGCAGTTCCTCCTATCTTCCCGGCAGTAGCCAATGCGATATTTGATGCGACGGGAAAACGATACCATTCACTGCCAATTAAAATAAGTTAGGCATATCATGTTTGCTCACAAAGATTTTATCAAGTTCCTACAACAATCTAAAAACGATAAAAAAGATATCGTCTGTATCAATGTCTTGGATACGGAAGGTTCCGTTTATCGTAAAAGCGGTGCGACTATGATGGTAAATTCCGACGGCGAATTCATCGGTGTCGTCAGCGGAGGCTGTTTTGAAGAGGACATAGTCCATTGTGCCAAAGAAATCCTCTCAAAACACGAAGGCAAGTATGTCGTCCATGACTTGCGAATGAAAGATGAGACATTGGACAGTTGGGGTAAAGGGGTTGGATGCAACGGGCTGATCAAACTATGGATGGAGCCGTTTTATTACACTCAAAACTACGGTGCGATCGGTATCGCACTGGAGTATGCTTTAAACAGAACCAAGAAAACCCTGATCCGTTCCACAGAGCAAAAGGGTTTTTACGGGTTTTCATCCGAAGAGCGCACAGAAGAGATCTTTTATGATGAAGAATCGCACCTCCGACTCATTTATCAAAAAATTAATTCCCCTTATCGATTATTGATTTTGGGAGCAGGACCGGGAAGTGAACCGTTACTCTCCATGGCAAATACGCTTGGGTGGCAAACCTCTATCTGTGATACAAGAACGTCAAATCTTACCCATGTACATTCCGCCGATGAAACACACTTGTTAAATAACTGCGAAGAGGTAGATGAGATTTTAGAACGAGATTTCGATGCGGCTGTCGTTATGAGTCATAATTTTAACAGCGATGCCGTCTATTTAAAAGCATTGCTTGATTCAGAGGTCTCCTATATCGGTATTATGGGACCGCAGAAGAGAACGAAAAATATTATTGATTCTTTCAGTCAATTTGGCGAGAGTGTTTTTATGGATCCGAGATTGCATAATCCCATCGGATTGGATTTAGGCGGAGAGTCACCTGAATCCATCGCCTTATCTATCTGTGCTGAAATTGAAGCACATCGAAACCGATCTACTCCGATGTCACTGAGAGAGAAAAAAAGGGTAGCAATCCATGCTAACTAACCATCATCTTGAGATTCTTGTTATGGCGGCAGGAACGTCAAGTCGCCTAGGAGAGCCCAAACAGCTATTAGAACTGAACGAGCATACACTTTTGTGGCATGCTGCGGTTCTGGCATTGGAATTTACACCCAATGTCACTGTTGTATTAGGACATAAACATGAACAATGCAGTGACTCTATCAACAATCTCCCTGTAAAAACAGTCGTTAATACACGTTATGAAGAGGGGCTTGGAAGTTCTATTGCCTGTGGTGTTTCGACATTGGAGGAGTGCGATTGCGTTTTGATCATGCTCTGTGACCAGCCCTTAATCCCGCGAATACATTATAAAAAATTGATAGAAACGTCTAAAGAATTTCCGGATTTGATCATAGCATCACACTACGATAAAAGATCAGGCGTACCCGCCGTCTTTCCAAAACACTATTTTCCCGCACTTCGAGAATTAAAAGGAGATAAGGGAGCTAAAAGCTTACTGGAAACAAATATCTATCAATATATTCCTCTGAGTAACAATGAATCAAAAGATGTTGATACCCAAGAGGATTGGGAGAGAATACGATCTGATTTTTCATAGTCTCCCCTCGATGATCGCATACTCTTCATCGGTAAAGATTCTCGACTTCGTGATAAACTGATACCCCAAATCGATCTCTAATGAAAACGAGTTTCCAAAAGCACTTTTTTCCTCTTTGACATCGATAGTAATCTGAGAATGTCTAAAATATTCAAATTGGTCTTTGTCGATAAAAAATTCGCATCCGCATATCTCACCGAGTTTTACATTTCTGCTGGGGACATAAAAATCACCTTTCTTGTAGCACATCGGAGCTGTTCCGTCACAGCAACCGCCGCTTTGGTTAAAAACCAATTCACCATTCTCTTGTTTTAATTTTTCAATGACTTCTGCGGCTTCGGGTGTAACGGATAATCGTTCTATGTTCATTTTATACCCTCTGTGCAGGATCAAAACAATTTTGATCCCGCTCGAATTTTTCTGCTATCGATTAAAAAAATCCCATAGCGCTTTTGTTGTACGACGTTAAGATATTTTTCGTGTGTCGGTACGAGTTCAACATCATCATGTGCGTCTCTCTGCCGAGGCCCGATTTTTTGTATCCGCCGAATGATGCGTGTGATGGGTACATATGGTAGCAGTTCACCCAAACACGGCCGGCTTCGATTCCTCGGCTGATTTTATGCAATTGATGCGCATCGCGTGACCATACCCCTGAACCCAATCCATAGATGGTATCATTAGCAATGGCTAATGCTTCTGCTTCGTCTTTAAAGGTGGTGACGGCAAGTACAGGCCCGAAAATCTCTTCTTGGAAGATTCTCATTTTATTGTGCCCTTTGAATACGGTCGGTTGGATATAAAATCCGTTCGGATACGTTGCAGACTCATACACCTCTCCACCGATGAGACACTCAGCCCCTTCTTCTTTACCGATTTTGATGTATTCGAGGATCTTCTCTTTTTGGTTGAGTGAGCATTGAGCCCCCATCATGTTGGCGACATCCAAAGGATTTCCTAATTTGATCGCTTCCATTCGCTCTAAAACACGCTTCATAAACGGCTCGTAGATCGATTCTTGGATCAATGCGCGTGAAGGACACGTACACACTTCACCGGAGTTAAACGCGAATAGAATCAACCCTTCAATCGCTTTGTCAAAGAACTCATCATCGGCAGCCATAATTGATTCGAAGAAAATATTCGGAGATTTACCGCCCAATTCCAACGTTGTAGGGATGATATTCTCGGTTGCATACTGCATGATCAGCTGACCTGTAGTCGTTTCACCGGTAAACCCGACTTTTTTAACATCCGGATGCGTTGATAGATATTTACCGATTTTTCCGCCGGCACCGTTGATAATATTGACGACCCCTTTTGGAAGGACATCTTGGATCGCTTCCATCAACAATAGAATGGACATAGGGGTAGCGGAAGCCGGTTTCATAACGATACAGTTACCTGCCGCCAATGCCGGAGCCAATTTCCATGCCGCCATCAATAACGGAAAGTTCCAAGGAATGATTTGTGCGACAACACCGTACGGCTCATAAATCTCTTGAGAAATCGTCGTTTCGTCGATATCAGCCACCGTACCCGACTCGGCTCGGATCACAGACGCGAAATATCGGAAGTGATCCACAACCAAAGGGATATCCGCGAACAAAGTTTCTCGAATCGTTTTACCGTTATCCAAAGTCTCTGCAATCGCTAACGCTTCCAAATTGGCTTCGATTGCATCGGCAACTTTATTGAGCATAATACTTCGCTCTACGACGGAAGTATGTTTGTACGACTGAAATGCTTTATTTGCGGCTTGAATTGCCAGTTCGACATCGGCTTCATTTGATCTTGGAATTTTTGTTAAAACTTCACCGTCAACGGGAGAGATATTATCAAAATACTCGCCACTTTGTGGAGCTACCCACTCTCCAGCAATAAAGTTCTCATATTGAGATTTGTAAGTCGGTTTTACGTATGCCACTTTTTTTCCTTTGATTCAATTTTGTGAAGAAACTTGGCGGAAGTCTTAACCCGCAGTTTTTTCTCTGAGCATACTTTATACTACTTCTATAGCTTGAAAATAGCAAAGGGTTTTAGCTATTTTGATGCTATTTTGATTTTATATACTTCACTTAGGTATAAGTATGAATAAATGGTTATATTAGTCGATTCTAAAGGAATAGTATGTTCGGTCTTTTTAACTCTAAGGATACGCGTAAAGATGTGACAGCTCGAGGTGAGAAGGGGATGATTTCGATCACCTTGCGAGAAAACGATATTAAGAACGGAAAACTTGATCGTCTTGAAATTACACCGAAAGTGGTTATCGGTTTCGTCTCTTCGGCACTTAATTTTTCCACGATATCTTCTCTATTAAAACAAACACTTCCACCCGATACGACCTTGATTCTCTCAACAACAGCCGGAGAACTGTGCAGTTTTGACAAATCCGATCCTATCACCAATCTCTACTCCCAATCGAATGTAGGAACGGGTGATAATATTGTATTAATGTTGTTTGCCAAAGAGATGATTAGCGATGTTTATGTCGCTTCTGTTCCACTAAAAAGCGAAGATATCGGGTCAAGTTCCAAAAATGCCGCGACCCGAGTTTCAGCTATTTCCAACGAGCTTCGACAAATTCACGTACCCTTTAAAATGAACCATGAAGATACGCTTGGCTACACACTGATTGATGGCCTTTCTGCCAGTGAAAGTTTCTTGATGGAAGCCGTTTATAATGTTGGTAAATTCCCTTGTCTGCTCGTCGGCGGAAGTTCGGGCGGAAAACTTGACTTTGAAAACACCTATATTTTTGACGGTACACGTGTATTAAGACACCATGCCGTCATCACATTTATTAAATTCACACCGGGCTATCGATTTGGGATTTTCAAAAGTCAAAACTTCAAAAAATCGGCCGTAAAGTTTACGGTATTAGCCGCTGATCCGATTAAACGGATTGTTTCTGCTTTTATAGATACCAAAACCAATGCGCAAATCAATGTCATCGAAGCATTATCCACTCATTTCGGTTGCTCTCCACAACAGCTTGATGTGAAACTGGCAAATTATACTTTCGGGATAGAAATAGACGGTGAAATTTATGTTCGATCGATTGCTTCAATTGATAGAACTGCCGGTGTCATCCATTTTTACTGCGATATCGAAGCGGGTGAAGAACTGATACTGTTGGAAAAAACAGACTTCGTTCGAACCACTTCAGAACATTATTCGGAATTCAGCTATAAAAAGCCCAAAGCTATAGGGGCCATTTTCAACGACTGTATTTTACGTCGCTTATTTAATACAAATGAACTCAATAGCCTTCGTTCATTTCAAGACATTCCGGTAGCAGGCTTTTCGACATTCGGTGAACTTCTAGGTGTTAATATTAATCAAACACTAACCGCGATCTTTTTCTACCGGATCGGCAATGAACCTTTCCATGATGAATATATCGATAGTTTTGTTCAAAAATATGCCGGATTTAAAAGCTATTTTCTCCTACGAAAAATTAATCGTCAGAATATGATCGATAACATCAACAAGGCTATGTTGAGTCAGATGAAAGAGAGCATGCCTGTTATTGAAACCATTGGAGATACCATCAATCATGCTGTTGATTCGATTGATACTATTGGAAAACAACTCTCAACGGTACAAGATCAATTTTCAGTTTTTTCCATTCATATGGAAAAAAGCAGTGTAGATAATGCAAATCTCTCTTCGGATGTAGAAAATCTTACGAATAATGTTCGTGAAATACGTGCGGTTCTCAGTGTTATATCCGATATAGCAGACCAAACAAACCTTCTTGCTCTGAATGCCGCGATTGAAGCTGCCCGTGCAGGAGAACACGGCCGTGGATTTGCAGTGGTTGCAGATGAAGTACGTAAACTGGCCGAACGAACTCAAAAGAGTCTCTCCGAAACCAACATATCCGTTAACACGATTATTCAGGCTGTTGAAGGAATTAGTGAAACGATGAAAAATGTGAGCACAGGGCTTACGACTATGTCATCAAAAAGTTTAGTACTCTCTAACGAAATGGAAGTTCTCTCAGATAAAAGCCTAAGTATTTCCGACGAACTTCGATCTCAGTCACTTTTAACGCAACAACTCAATAATGAGCTCAATAAGCTTCAAGTGTATGAAAAAACATTAGACATCTTAAATGGATGAATGGATACCCGCCTGCGCGGGATTATTCACCTTAATCATTTAGGTCGTTCAACCATATAGCCTATTGATCGAATATTGATAATCATATCTTCTTTCAAAACATTTTTGATTCGGTTTAACTCTGCCCTTATTGTGGCATTATCGATCATATCATCATTCCAAACATAGTCTCTAAACATGTCATACGTCACGATTCTGCTTCTATGCTGAGACAAAAGCTCTATGATTTGAAGTTGTCTTTTCGGCAGAATCTGGGGTTCGTTGTTAAACAGCAGCGTCATCGTTTCACTGTCAAAACTATACGATTTAGAGAGCCTTTTATGCGCTTGCGGAACTTGTCTGGATTGTAATATTTTATCGATTCTAAGACTTAATTCTTTCAGATGAAACGGTTTTTTCAAATAATCATAACAACCTAAATTAAAAGCTCTTGATATATCTTCAATATCGATTAGCGCTGAGATAAAAATCGTAGGAATCTGTATTTTCTCATTATGGGTAGTCTCTAAAAGAGTTAACCCATCCATACCGGGGACATTGATATCCAGAAGCAGCAAATCAAAATTACTGTTATGAATCTTCTCCAATCCTTGTGTCCCGTCTTTAACCAACTCCACAACATGCCCTGTGGCCTGTATGTATTTCGATATGGCTTCGCCCAGCATAATATCGTCTTCGACTAATAAAATCTTCAAAGGTATGCCTCCTTAAATTCATAGGTAAATGAAGTCTCTTCTTGCGTGGAATGCAATTCAAAAGCGACATTCTCATTATTACAAATCTCTTTTACGAGATTTAGCCCCAATCCAAATCCTTCTTGCTGAGAACTTTCTCGGTAAAATTGCTCGAATATCTTATGAGGATTTGCTATCTCCGAAGATTTGCTTTTAAACGTAACTTTACACGTACTTTGATCATGTTCAATCACAACGTAAATTGGCTCATTCTCTTTCGTATATTTGATGGCATTGGTCAGATTGTTATCGATGATCCGTTGCAGCTGAGATTCATTAAAATAAATGATGAACTCTTTTTCAGGACTCGTAAAAACAAAACTGACATTCGATTTTTTGGCCACAATATTAAAAAACTCAATCCGGCTTCTTACATAATCCACTAAATCAATCGTATGCTTCGTATATTCGATCGTCTTGTTAATGAGCAAATACGACAAATCATCGTATATGGTACAGACATTTTTCATCGCCGCTTCGATGTTACACAGGTATGGATTTTTACCGTATTCCGCTTCGTAAAGTTCAACATTGCACATGATAATACTCAGCGGAGTATTGGTTTCATGTACTGCGTATTTGATAAACAGATCTTGAGATTTTAATAAACTCTGAGAATAGAGCTGTTCCTCTTCCAACTTCTTTTTCTGCTGTTCATAGTCGTCCGCTGATTGTGATATGAGATGAGCCAATGCACCGACGGTTATGGCATAGTCGTCATTTTCCAAAGGGATCGTTTTTGGCTTATTTTCAAGGGCAGAGCACTCTATGCAATCGGATTCGCATAAGCCGACGACAGTGAAGGTTTGGTTGAGCAGTTCATTGTGCCCTTCATGATGATAAAACTCGGCATAGCTGAAGAATCCTACTGTCGGTGCGTTCTTAACAAAAGGCTCCATTTCTATATTAATCAGACTGGGCATATACCTTCTGCGCGCCATACACGAATAGACAAAATAGGTTTGCATATTTTTACAGGGTGCCTGATACGTGTTGTCAAACGATTGCTGGATAATCAGTTCTGCGTTTCCGAATCCCAGCCGTACCTTATCTCCGACATTGAGATTCCCGGCAAAACTCATACTGCCGTCATTATGCTTGGCAATAACGGCGCGTGCGACTTTCAAACCGTTTTTATCCACAATCAATGGAAATTCAATCCCTGTTTTCGGGAGCGCCTTTGCGACCTCTTCCCCTAAATATTTTTTGTAAAAATCGACGGCCGGCATACCGGAAATCTTATACACCCGATTTTCTCTGATTTCATCAATCGTATGCTCAATTCCGATGGGAGACCAGTCAAATTTATAATTGTTGTAGACACTTAGCTTATCCGAATGCAAAGCAACACCGACAGCACCTTGTGCAAGAACCGTTTCGTTTTCACAAATATAGGTCTGAACAAATTGACCATTGTCTCCAGCCATTCCCCCGCAGACCATGACGGTATCGTTAACGGATTCAATCCCTTTTAAAAACACTTCACCGTTGCTGGTAGTACCGTCGGTAAAGAGGATCAGCAGTTTTGTGTTGGGTTTAATAAGCTTTTTTGCAAGATCGACTCCGTTTTGAAAACAATCTTTTCCATTCACCGATGCGCTGGTAATTTCTGTTTTGCTAAAGGTAGAGACTGCGATGATCGTTGAATGGGTTAAAATATCGCTATTGTTGATTTCCCCGTCCGTGGTCGTACCGATAACGACACTGAAAGGAAGTCTTTTTTTAATTTGTGCCGAGGCTTCTTGGAGTATCTCTTTTCCATCACCGCAAAAGATTTGAACTAAAATATTCTGTTCATTTTTTATCTCATCCAACCACTGTTGCTGCGATAAATCCGTATACTCAAATGTGTAGGTTTTCATGGCCTTTATTCTATCAAAAATATTAATAAAATAGAGACATTTTCGATGAATTTAATATAATCTATTCATATAATTTGCCTAAATTAAGCTATTTGAACTGTTTATAGCTTTGAGTGGAATTATTGAGTAATATTTTTCAAAAATTGCAAGATTAATCGAACACCTGCGCCGCTGGCACCATAGGGATTATACCCCCATATTTTGTGGGCATACGATGCTCCTGCCATATCGAAATGGAGCCATTTTTTCTTGTTCTCATCTTTGATAAACCGGTCTAAAAAGAGACTCGCTGTTATCGCACCGCCGTTTCGTGAAGAAGCGGTGTTAACCATGTCGGCAATCTCACTGTCGAGATCATTCTCAAAATATCGGTTGTAAGGCAAAAATCCGACTAACTCGCCGCTTTGCACTGCTGCCGTATTGATTTTATGCTTTAAGATCTCATTGTGTCCCATTACCGCTGTAGTATGACTCCCTAACGCGATAATAGAGGCTCCCGTAAGGGTAGCAAAATCAAAAATATAATCAAAATTTTCGATCTCGTCCTGAGCATAACAGAGACAGTCTGCTAAAACCAATCGACCTTCGGCATCCGTATTTTTCACTTCAATACTCATACCGTTTTTAGCCCGCAGCACGTCATCGGGTTTATAGGCGTTGCCTCCTATCATGTTCTCTACTGCACCGATAATCCCATGCACTTCACACTCAATATCCAGTGCTCTCAACGCGCTCATCACCCCTAATACAGCGCTCCCGCCCGCTTTGTCGCACTTCATGGAGACCATAGAATCGGCCGATTTGAGACTCAATCCCCCACAATCATACGTCAGCCCTTTACCCAATAGGACAATTTTAGCCTTTGGATTTTTAGGGCGGTAGGTGAGGTGAATGAGTTGTGACTCATGTACGGATGCCCTTCCGACACTCAGCATCGCATTCATCCCCATTTCATGCATTTCATGTTCACCCAGGATTTTGCATTCCAAACCGTCTCTTTTAGCAAAATATTTTGCGTCCAGTGCCATGATATGCGGGTAATAGTCCTGCGGCGGCGTATTAACGATATCTCTGACAAAATTAACATTGCGGCATATAATTTCAACCTCATGCAGCAGTTCTTCGAGGTGATTTTTGCTGTACATACTGCCGCTGTAGGCAATAAAGATCTTTCTCTCTTGATGCTTTTTTGACTCATGTTTGTATTGGGTGTAGTAATAATCACCCAAAATAAGCCCTTCAGCCAATGCTTTCACATCCAGTTTATCCTGATAGTGTTCTAATGCTATAAAGAGTGTTTTGAAACTGCTTTTTTGTATGGATTGAATCGCTTTTGCCGCACTGATTTTGAGATCTTCTGCGCGGAGCGAACGGCTTGCCACATACAAAATACTCTGATGAATATCCAAATAAGTCGTCCCCTCTTTGAGGCTGAATCCTGCTTTGGAGAGCATTTTGGTCTGGTCCGATTTTGCGGATAGCGTTGTTATAAACGATAGGGTTAAACTCTCTTTGGGCTGCTTGTTGGTGAGTACTATTTGCATGATGAATCCAATCTGTTTGCAATGATGTTCATCGAATTGATTTTGTTTCGGTACAGCGGTTGCTTATCTGAGTTGATGCTCTCCTCTACTTTGGTTGTTACAACATGATGAAAACCGGATTTGTCACAGACGGGATCCGCTTCATGCATATCTTTGGTCAATGCATAGGCTTGACATCGACATCCGCCGAAATCTTTCTCTTTTTCATCACACGTTCTGCATGGCTCCCTCATCCATGAGTCCCCTCGGAAATAGTTAAACGCTTCCGAATCGTTCCATATCGCTTCAACCGAATACTCTTTAACATTGGGAAAGGTGAGCGGAAGGGTATTCGCCGTGTTGCACGGAAGTGCCACTCCGCTTGGATTAATGGTCAAAAAAGTCGAACCCCATCCGTTCATACACGCTTTCGGGCGTGTGGCAAAATAATCCGGTACCACAAAAAAGACTTTCATATCTTTTCGATTTTCTCGGTAGTGATTCGTGATCGCTTTGGCCTCAGCCAGCTGCTCTTTAGTCGGAAGGAGTGCATTGATATTTTCAAGCGCCCAGCCGTAATACTGGATGTTGGCAATTTCAAGGTAGTTTGCCCCCAGACGCTCCGCCATTTCAATGATATCACCGATCTGATGGATATTTTGGCGTGTAATACACGTGTTGACAATCAACTGAAGTCCATTATCTTTACACGCTTTGGCAAAAGCCATTTTGTCTTTAAAAGCGTTTTGATTGTTCGTTATCAGTGTGGTTGTATGCTCATCGGATGATTGAATACCCAACTGCACCGTCTTAAGCCCTGCTTCTTTGAGTTTAGAAACAATACTGATATCGGCTCCGACCCCAGAGGTAATCAGATTGGTATAAAACTTTAACTCATTGGCTTTTTTGACAATTTCGAGAAGATCTTTGTTCAGCAGAGGTTCACCGCCTGAGATACCCAGCTGAACGGCTCCCATAGCCCGTGCCTCTTCCATGACTCGAAACCAGTCCTCTTTGCTCATAGAGTCTTTCGTATTGGCAAAATCAAGCTGATTGTAGCAGTAGGTACACTCCAAAGGGCATTTATGTGTCAGCTCCAGCAATATCCATAAAGGGGGGCTAACGGTTTTATTATTAGGCTTCATGATAAATTACCCAATTGCGAGACATCGCTTCATCAAGAAATTCCATAACATCGGATTCAATCGCTTGATTCGAAAATTTCTCTACCAATGTTGTGATGATAGAGTCACACGAGTTCGCACCGTCACATAAACTCATAATCTCCCCTGCTGAGAAGCTGAGTTGCACCATCCCCTCAGGATAGAGCAAAACATAACAGCTTTGTTTCTCTTCATATTGGAGTTGAAAGTGACTATTCACTGCAAGAAATTTTTCGCGTTGCATGACAATCCTTAATATTAAAATACGGCGGTCGTTTAAGCTCATACGCAAGATAGAGGGCATCTACCATCGTCCACAAAATATCCAATTTGAACTGCAAGATTGAGAACGCTTTTTCTTGAAGCTCTGCGGTATTGAACTCCTCCAGCGTCAGTGCCAATCCGTGCTGTACGTCACGTCTTGCTTCCGTAAGTCGTTTTTGAAAATAACGTAACCCGTTTTGATCGATCCATGGATAGTTTTTAGGCCATGTATCAAGGCGCTGCTGATGTATTTCAGGTGCAAACATCTCGGTTAATGAAGACATCGCCGCCTCTTTCCAGGGTGCATGTTTCGCAAAGTTGACGTACGCATCGACGGCAAATCTGACCGAGGGCAACACATATTTATGACTGATAAGATCTTCTTTATTCAGCCCTACCGCCGTACCCAAATCGAGCCATGCTTCGATTCCGCCGCCGACACTGTCATGATCATTAATTCTGTCAATCCATTTTCGTCTATCTTCGATAGGAGGGTTGTTGGACATAATCGCCGCATCTTTGATCGGTATCATTGTTTGATAATAAAATCGGTTGGCTACCCATCCTTGAATCTCTTCTTTCGTACATTTACCTTCATACATGCGGATATGAAAAGGGTGATAAATATGGTACATACTCCCCATTGCTCTTAATGCTTCTTCGAATTCTTTTTTACTGAGGGGCGTTTTCATTTTTGTCCTTTAATTTAGTTTTTTGGGTCTTAAATCTCGATATGCATACCATCATATGAGATTTCTATATTGTGGCGTGTAAGCTCTTGATACTCTTCGGTGGTATCATCCAAAATCGGATTGGTATTATTAATATGAATTAATATCTTTCTCGGTTTTTCGAGCGTATCTAATGTTTCAATTAGCCCCCCTGCCCCGCTGAGCGGTACATGCCCCATATCGGTTCCCAGTTTCGTGGAGAAGCCATTTTTGATCATTTCATCATCCGTCCAAAGCGTCCCGTCTATCAAAAGAATATCCGCTATGCGCATCTCATCGATAATTGCTTGTTGCAATACGCCAAGCCCCGGAAGATAAAAGAGCCGCTTTCCGCTTTGCTTATTAATAACCACCATCCCGATATTATCGCCGGCTCTGGGTTTGTCACGATATATTGAATACGGAGGTGCGTTTGAAATCAAAGGAACCGCTCTGAAGGTGTAACTCGGCATAACCGGAATCTCAAAGCTAGTCCCATCGGTTGCTACCTCATGATAATGAGTTCCTCCCCCATCCCAATGGGTCAGCATTTTGAAAAGAGGAAAAGAGGTATTTAACTCTTCGTGTACCTCTTTGGTACAGTAGACTTCGTGAGGGCACCCTTCTCTAAGCATTAAAAGCCCTGTTGTGTGATCAATCTGAGCATCAATAAAAACGATTGCTTTGATCTTTGTTTCTCGTCTGAGCGTTGGGTGCAAAAAGGGGGAATTATGAATTTGTTCTAAAATGTCCGGTGAAGTGTTAAAAAGTACCCAGTTCTCACCGTCTTCACTGATCGTGATCGAGGATTGAGTGCGGCGTTTGATAGATGTTTTGCCTGCTCTGTACCCCTTACAATTGTCACAATTGCAGTTAAACTGAGGAAGACCGCCGCCGGCACTGGAACCTAATACCTCTATTTTCACCTTCTATCCTTTTCTATTATTAACTAAACTTATATACTATAGCCTCAATTAATAACAGAAACGGGCAAAATGATTTGCCCGCTCTTATCATTGTTGCTACGATTATTCGTGGCAGATGTACATAGTTACTTCAAATCCGAATCGGTTATCCGTAAATGACGGTTTTTCCCATTTCATAGCAGCCTCCTTTTTTTTATTTGTGTAGTTTAAATACGTGAACCATTCCACCTTGTGAAATGTGTTTAATGGATTTAGCAACATCTCCGCCCCATAAAGGTACAGCTCCGCCCCAACCTGATACTACAGAGACATATTGCTCACCGTCTTGTTCCCAAGTGATCGGTGATCCAACGATTCCTGAACCCACTTGGAACGAATACAATACTTTTCCGGTTGCGTCATCTAACCCGAGAAGTTCACCTTCCGGTGTTCCTGTAAATACGATTCCGCCGGCTGTTGCAAGTACTCCACCCCATAATGGAGCTTTATTCTCGTATTTCCATTTGATTTTACCGGTTTTAGGATCGATTGCTTTAAGCGCACCGATGTGGTCTTGATATACAGGTTTGATGGTAAAACCAGCACCCATGTATGCAGCACCTTTTTTATACGTTACCGGTTGATTCCAGATGTCCATACCCCACTCATTTGCCGGGACGTAGAAGAAACCTGTATTTTGTGAATACGCCATTGGATTCCAGTTTTTACCGCCTAAGAATGATGGAACGGTAAATACGGTCTTCCCTTTTTCGCCATTGACCGGTACACCGGGACGATTTTCTTCGATAACAACAGGTTTCCCGTCTTTACCAATCTCTTTTGCCCATGAAATTTTGTCAACAAACGGCGAAGCGCTGATGAATTTACCGTTTTCACGATTTAAGACATAGAAGAAACCGTTTTTATCGGCAGTTGCACCGGCTTTTACCGTTTTGCCTGAAGCATCTTTATAGTCAAACAAGACAAGCTCTGACATACCGTCAAAATCCCATCCATCGTTAGGCGTGGTTTGGTAATGCCATACAATTTCACCGGTACTAGGATTAATCGCAATTCTGCAAGCAGAATATAAATTGTCTCCAGATCTCTCATGAGAGTTCCATGGAGAAGGGTTCCCCGTCGGTACATAGATAAGATCAGTTTCAGGATCATACGTTACACCGTTCCACGGAGCCGCTCCGCCGTGTTGCCACTGATCGCCTTCCCATGTTGCGTTTAAGGTTCCGCTGATACCATTTTCTTTACCGTTAAGGTATCCCATGTGTCCCTCAACCGTTGGTCTGCTCCACACAATCTCTCCGGTTTTTGGATCACGGGCTTCAACTCTGCCGACAATACCGAATTCCCCACCCGATACACCGGTTATAAGAAGACCTTTAACAATCAAAGGTGCTGCTGTAAATGAATAACCGTCTTTATACTCTGCAATGGTTTTCTTCCATACAACTTTACCGGTAGCGCGATCAAGTGCTACAAGTTTAGCATCCAACGTTCCAAAGATTACGAGGTTGTCAATAAGAGCTGCCCCTCTGTTGATAACGTCACAGCACGGTAAGATCGCATCCGGAAGTTTTGCTTCATAAGCCCAGATTTCTCGTCCGGTTGCAATATCCAGAGCGTATAAACGTGAATACGATCCTGTTACATACATAACACCGTCTTTAACCAACGGTTGTGACTCTTGCCCACGCATTTTTTCACCGCCGAAGCTGAAATTCCATACCGGAACAAGATCTTTGATGCTCTTTTTATTGATTTGTTTCAATGTCGAGTAACGTTGCCCTTTTTGCCCTAAACCGTACGTAACAACATCACCTACAGTTTTATCATCATTGAGGATATCATTATATGTTACGGGATTAAATGAAGCTTTCACTCCACCTTTTTTTGCATTGTTAGTTAGACCTGTGCCCTGAGCAGCACAACCAATAAGAAAGGCAGCAAGTGTTACTGCAATCTTAGTAGTTAGCATTTTACTCTTTGTCATTCTCTACTCCTTCAATTTTAATTTAGCAACAAATTTAGGAAAATCTGTCATTGCCAAAAGTATACATAAGAAAAATAGCCTGAAATTAGCGATGCTAAATTTTAACTTTTTTTCAAAACCTTTTTTGACTTATATCCCATAAATGCGAGGCTTAGTGCCACTATGAAATAGAAAAAAATAATATAAAAGTTGGACAAATCGTATTTTAAATAGAGCGTAAAGCGGATAGATTCAACAATATACGTAAATGGATTGAAGGAACAGACGGTGTATAAGAAAAGCGATGAATCTTTTATCTTCCATAATGGATAGAGTGCAGAGCTCAAAAAGAACATCGGAAAAATAACAAAATTCATAATAGCCGCAAAATTTTCCAGCTGTTTGATAACCGATGAGATAAACAGTGCAAACGCGTTAAGGATAATCGATGTGAATAAAATAACCGGTATCGTAAGCACTATAGCGGTAATACTCAGCTCTATTCCATAAAAATAAGCGACGATTAAAAACGTTATCGCCTGTATCGTTGAGACGATGGCGGTTGCAAACATTTTACAAAAAAGCAAAAAATTTCTATTAATATAAGAAGTCAGTAATATTTTCATACTTCCCATCTCTTTATCAATAATCATGGTTAAAGAGCTTTGCATACCGTTGAAAAGCAAAATCATCCCCACAAGCCCCGGAACGATATAGGTTTCATAGGTTATATAGGACTCATAGGGGGGAATGATGGCTAAACCCAGGGCCGATGTAAAACCTGCTGAAAAGATAAAAAGCCACAATAAAGGGCGAACGAGTGCCGAAAAGAATCGGCTTTTTTCTTTTAAAAAGCGTAATAGCTCTTTATAAATGATCCCTTGGGCACAATAAAAATAGTTACGCATCAGGATTCTCCCTCGTCAAATATCTGAAGGTTTGGGTTAAGTCCGCTTGATTGTGCTCGGCTATAATCGCATCAACCTTGCCGGTTTGAAGAATCTTTCCTTTGTGAATAATGGCCAACGTATCACTCTCTTGAACCTCATCAAACAAATGGGTGATCCATAAAACAGAGAGCTCCCCTTTTTGAACTTTTCGGCGCAAATAATCCAGAATATCAAAGCGGCTTTTCAAATCGAGTCCAACCGTTGCTTCGTCCAGTAAAAGAAGTTTCGGTTTGTTAATGAGGGAGCGTACGATTTCAACCCGTCGTCTGTGTCCGCCGTTGAGTTTTTGCACCTTTGTATCCAGTTTTTCATCGAGGTCAAGATTGCTCAGTTCCTCTTTGATAGAGGCGATGGTCTCTTTAAAACTCAACCCTTTTAACGCACCGTAGTAGTAAAGATTTTGTCGGACGGTCAAATCCAAATCCAGCGTCGGTTCCTGAAAAACGATACCGATATCTTTAAGCGCTTTGCTGTAATTTTGTATCGTGTATCCATTGATCTTTATTGAGCCGGATTGAAGGTTCAAGAGTCTGGTTAGAAGAGAGAATATAGTCGATTTGCCTGCCCCGTTCAGTCCGAGCAAGACAGAAAAAGAGGCTTCTTCGATGGAAAATGAGATATTTTTAAGAACCATCTCCTTATCGTATGTGTGCGATACGTTTTCGAGCTCTAAAATATGTGTTTTCATCTTAGTTCGTCGGAATAACCGCTAGACCCCAAGGATAACGGCCTACTTTAATACTTTTGAGTACTTTTAGTCCATTAACATCGATCACAGAGACATCACCGCTAACACCGTTGGTCGTGTAAAGCTGCTGTTCATTCTCGACAAAGGCCATTTGCCATACCCGTTTACCGACCAATAGATATTTAATCACTTTAAAGGTTACAGCATCGACAACCGCGACATGATTCGCTGGCCCCAGTGCGACAAAAGCGTATTTGCCATCGCTGGTAAGTTTTATACCGACCGGTTGAATTTGATCTTTAAAGATTCCCGGTATTTTAAAGTTGATTTTTGCAATGCCCTTTTTTGACGCTGTATCGACAACCATAACCGTTCCCCCTATCTCTGAAGAGGCCCAAACCTTATCACCGCTTTTATTAAATTCTATATGTCTCGGTCTTTGGTCAACAAGTGTTGTATGCACGATTTTTTTCGTTTTGGTGTCAATCCAATGTAAAAAATTTGATGTCTCTGTTGTTACGATTGCAAGCTTTCCATTAGGGCTTACGGCCATACCCTCAGGTTCTATCCCGACCTCAATCTGTTTTAATACGCTTCTTTTCAGTGTATCGACAATCGTGACCAGTGCATCATTCTCATTCGCGATATAAAGCTCTCTCCCATTAGGATGCAAAGCAAACTGTTCCGGGTCTTCACCCGATGGCAGATTTGCAATCACTCGTTTGCTTTTGATATCCAGTATTTGTACGGTGTCATCATCACTGGCACACACATACAGTTGAGTTTTAGATTTATCGAGGAGAATCCCGCGCGGTCTTTGTCCAACACGTATCGTTTCGGTGACTTTCTGAGTTTTTGAGTCTATAACGGAAATCGAATTGTCTTTCTCATTGGATACGAATACCGTATCTGCCTGAACTCCAATACTGAGCAATAAAATGGTTGAGAGTGCAGTTTTTTTCATAAAAATCCCTTATGACTGATGTTGAAAATATTATACAAAATGTAAATAGCTCGAAAATAGCTATACACACGCTATTTATTTTTCCTATAATTGTCATACCATGATTTTCAGGAGATCAACTATGCGCTATGCACTACATTTACTGATTACAATCTTATTGTGTACCATCTCGCTGAGCGCTACAGATATGAGTGTCAAGATGCTGTATTTACATCAAAAAGTAAAACATCCTCCGGTCCTCTCAAATATCATCGAAAAGCCGGATGACTTGGGTTTGGCCGGGGCAAAAATGGCACTAGAAGACAGTCAAAAAAGTGCTCAATTTATGAATCAGAAGTACTCTTTGGATACGAAAGTATCGTATAAAGAAGATGAGCTCTTAAAAGCTTTTGAGAATTACGTAGACAACGGCGGTCGCTATGTGGTTGTAAACGTTCAAATCTCCCTCTTTCTAAAACTTATGAAGCACCCAAAAAGTAAGAATGTTCTTATATTTAATACCGGATTGAATGATACCAGCCTGCGAATGTACTACTGCAACAGTAATCTTTTGCATACTATTCCAAGTGATGCGATGCTGTATGATGGATTAATGCAATTTCTTGTAAAGCGAAATTTCAAAAAAATCTTCTTGCTCCAAGGCAAAACAGTCAAAGACAAACATATTGCTATTGCCATCCGAAGAGCTGCCAAAAAATTCGGTGCCACAATCGTAAAAGAGAAAATTTGGAATAACACAACAGATATTCGCAGAAAAGCGGAAGATGAACTCCCGGCATTTACCCAAAGCGATGACTATGATGTTATCGTTACGGCAGATTATTTTGGCGATTTCGGAGAATTTGTCTATTTCAACTCGTGGTTACCCCGTCCGGTAGCCGGTACTCAGGGGCTTACGCCGGTAATGTGGCATAAGAGTATCGAGCAATGGGGGGCGGCACAAATGCAAAACCGCTTTGAAAAACACGCATCACGTTGGATGGAGTCTGAAGACTTTGCTGCGTGGGTCGCAATCCGAACCATTGCAACATCCCTCATGCACACGAACACAAGCGAAGTTAAAGCGAATATTGCCTATATTCGTTCAAATGAATTTGAGTTATCAGCCTATATGGGGAGAAAACTCTCTTACCGAAACTATAATGGACAGTTGCGAATGCCTATCTCTTTAGTTCATCCAAAAGCGCTTATTTCCACCTCGCCGCAAGTCGGTTTTTTACATCCGATAACCGATTTAGATACCCTGGGTATCGCGGCATCTGAGATGAAATGCAAACGAAAATAATCTTTTTTCTCTATCTCTTCTTAGCAGGAGAACTCAATGCAGAGAATATTCGTACCGAAACACCCGAATATATCTCCTATAAAGTTAGCGATAGATCATTTGAAGAGGTGCAATTACGCATCAGCAATGAACTGCAAGTCAATGCATTTAACATCGTATACGAAATAAATATAGCAAAAGCCTTAGAAGCGGTATCCAAAAGTTTAGACAAACAACCGCTTCTAAAAAATGCGATCAGTATAGGTTTTTGTAAACCCTCTGTCAGTTATCAGCTCGTGGCTAAAAGTATCGATACTCTGCTGTATTGTCCATTGAAGCTGGTAATTTTTCAGCCACAAGATAGCTCGGACATTACGGTCTCTTTTCTAAAAACACCGAGACTGAATAATCAAGTGGATCCGAAAAACGTGGATGAGATGATCGAAAATATCATTTCATCCGGTTTGGATCAATAGGTTCCATAAAGCTTGTATATCTTATCTGGATACAGGATATAGACCTTTTTTACCGCTTCATTGTTTTGGCTGGCAGGCAGGCTGAGTCCGATTGCCCCTGCGGGTTTCTCCTTCATAAACTTTTTAATAGCCTCCGGCGGGACATTCCCCTCAAAAACATAATCACCTAAAATTGAAGTATTGCAAGATTGAAGTTCTTTTGGAATACCTATATCACTTTTAAGTCCTTTAATATCCACTATCGACATAATCTCCGGCTTAGCTATGCTCATTTCTATCTCACTTAGCCACGATGCAGGGCATGAGCTTGTGACAGGTTTATAGATTTGCATTTTGAGGTCTTCCGCATTGGCTAATGAGAACATCAATAGTATGAGCGTTCTTTTTTTCATAATTTTCCTTCTAAAATATTGGGATGCAGGGATAATATATTCTCTTTTATCACGTCTACCTGTGTAGGATAAAGCGTATCAAAACAGTGGTTTTCGTTGATGTGGGTCATAATGTTTCCGGTAACTTCACCGCCTAAAAAGAGAATTTTTTGTGAAAGCGAAATCGCTTCGTCAAGATCATGGGTAACCAAAATCACCGCAGGATTAAAACTTTTGCAAAAGAGCATCAAATCATTTTGTAGCGCAAGAGAGGTAGGTCTGTCCAGAGATACAAACGGCTCATCCAGTAAAATGAGCTTGGGACGGTTGATAAAAGCTCTAACAAGAGAAACTCTTCGAGCCATACCGCCGGAGAGATTTTTGGGGTAGGTATTGAGGGTATGTTCTAATCCTACCATACGCAAAAGCTTAAGTACCTCCTCCTGATCGCCGACTTTATCCACAACAGCAATATTTTCTCTGACGGTAAGCCACGGCAAAAGCCTAGGCTCTTGAAACATCATCCCGATGGTATCTCTGTCGATGTCAATCGACCCCTCAAAATCGTTATCCAAAGAGGAGATGAGCCGGAGCAGCGTCGTTTTTCCGCATCCCGATGGACCGATAATAGAGATAAATTCTCCTGATTTAAGGCTAAAACGTATATCTTGAAGTATCTCTTTCTCAGCATACTTTTTACGAGTGATATCTATGTTAAGCATATTATCTCCACTTGGATATTTGCGTATCGATAGGTCTAAAAATAAAACTTTCGATCAAAAGAATGATAATGATGAAAGAAAATGAATAGGCCAGTATCGAAGTGATATCAAAAAACTGAAAAAACATGGAAAGCTGAAATCCGATCCCATCGCTTCTACCTAATAGTTCGACCACTAGGACAATTTTCCAGATCAATGAAAGACCGTTTCTCGCACTTGCAATGATATAAGGGTAGAGTTGTGGGATATAAAAGACAAATAGCATCTTGTATCGGGATACTTTATAAATGTAGGCAACTTCAATCAGTCTTTTATCGATGGCTTTTACCCCTTCTCGTATGTTGACGATGACGGTTGGTACTTTATTGATGACGACGGCTAAAATCGCTGCAACATCGCTCAATCCAAACCAGATATAGCAGAGCATAATAACCACCAGTGCGGGCATATTCAGCCCCAATACGAGGAGAGTATCAAGCGCTGCATCAATTTTTTTGAAGTTACCCATCAACAGACCAAAAGCAATCCCAAGAGGCATGGCAATGAGAAAAATCATAGCAACGCGGTACAAAGTAATACCGAGATGATGCAGAAGTTCTCCACTGGAAATGTGCTCAATCAGGCTACTCAAAACATTTACCGGCAATGGAAGCATAGGAGAATCAGAGAGGAGTGCTGTGACATGCCAAAGTGCAATAAGGAAAAAAACAGATCCTACGCGCAGATACAGAAGATTGAGCATCTCTATTACCGCACACCATTAGGTTTATAGGGCCAAAACATCGTTTTATCAAAATGTTTGGAGTCACCAACGAGGCTTTTACCACCGGTTTTTTCCAAAATTGTATATATTTTTTCAATTCCATTTATTTCATTTTGGGTGAACTTATCAGGAATTCCTTCACGATACCCCTTTTTTAACGCTTCAAAAGCGGCATCGTCTTTAACGTGCATAAAGGGTCGTAGTGCATTCCATGCCGTGTCATCGTTTTTGAGTATTTTATTCGCCTCATGCGAAGCTTGTAAAAAACCGTTGATCATATTTTTATTCTCTGCCGCAAATGGCCGCTTGAATACCCATCCTGTAAAGGGGATATCTTGATTGTTAATGCCGAAGCTTCCTAAAACTTCCCGAACCGAGGATATGGGAGTCATCCCTTTTTCATCCAGTAATACATTGTAGTGCCAAAAGTTGAGTACAGCGTCTAAACTTCCATCCGACAACTTAGCATTCAGAATCGGAGGTGCGGCAAATACGATCTCTGCATGGCTTGAGAGATCAATCCCCAGTTTTTGTTGAGCATACGCTTTGTAAAGTAACCAGCTTTTATCCATCGCCCCTCCGGCGACACCCAGTTTTTTCCCTTTTAAATCACCAAGAGTACGGTAACGTGAATTATTGGTATAGATTCCTCCGAGTCCTGTGGAATAAGGGTAAAAATAGAGGGAAAACTTAGGGTAGTTTTGTCGGTTGACCCAGACCCAGTCATTGACGATTACATCGACACTATCGGCTTGAAAAGCGACGGCAACACCATCTTTAGACGCTAGTTCTTTAATTTCAAGATCAAATCCGTATTTCTTGTCCAGCCCTCGTGACTTTATCGTCATCAATTCCCAATTAACGGTTCCATATGCCAAAACGCCAACATTAAGCTGGTTATTGCTTCCATACAGTAGAGATAAATAGAGCAACAGTAAAACAAAAATTTTCATAAATAACCCTCCTACTTCTATAATATTTCCAAATCATTTTAGTACAGGTTTATAGCTTGAATATAGCAGTAAAAATTTCTTTTTTAACGCTATTATCAGGCTATTTTCATACTTTATAATTTCCAAATCACAAAAGATTAGAAAAGGAGTTAGTATGAAAAAATCTCATACGCTTGGAGTGGTAGCATTGCTATCAGCAACATTATTAATGAGTCACGGAAACGTAACCCCTCAGCCGGTAGATACTAAAGGTTTGGCACCCTTAGGAGCAGCTTGGCTAGAAAAGAACCCTTACGAAGGAAATGCAAAAGCCATTGAAATTGGTAACCATGCTTACGCAGAAAACTGTGCTCGCTGTCATGGATTGGACGCAATCTCTGGCGGTGTTGCCCCGGATCTTCGCTACCTTGATAGAGGAGAAGAAGGCGATGCATGGTTTATGGAGAGAATTCGCGGTGGAGCTGTCCGAAATGGCAATGTCTATATGCCTCCATTCGAAGGTGTCATTAATCAAGAAGCTATGTGGTCAATTCGTTCATATTTGATGACTGTTAAACCTGACTAATTTGTCATGAAACTTCTAGCGGTCATCATTAGTACACTAATCATTACTCTTTGCTCGTATGCACGGAGTACTGAGGATATACAATCCTGCGGTGAGATCGTCATAGCAGTCTATAATGACTTTCGTCCCTATTCGTATATGGAGAACGGTGAAGCCAAAGGGATTGATGTTGAGATCGGCAAACATATTGCTGCATCCCTCAATGTTAAGCCAAAATGGTACTTTACAGAGGCTGATGAGAATCTCGATGATGACCTTAGAAATGTGGTCTGGAAGGGAAATCCTGTTCATAAAACGCGTGCCGATGTTATGCTGAGGATCCCCTATGACTATGATTATATGCGACAAGTAGATGCTACGAGCGGAGAGCTTCAAACAGAAATGGTTGCTATAAAATCACCCTACCATGCGGAAAAATGGGTTATTGTTACCCATAAAGATGTCATACCGAAGGTTAATACGTTGGGCATATTTGCCTATCACACCATAGGTGTGGAGTTAGATACCCTTCCGGATAAACATCTCTCCATGAAAAATGGAGGGTTACTCAGAAAAAATGTTAAACGCTACGCTAAGTTTGACGATGCCGTCTTGGATTTTAAAGCCGGAAAAATCGATTCCCTGGCAGGCTTAAAATCTCAAGTAGAGTTTTTACTTGATTACAATAATAATCAGGATAAATACACTATGACCAATGAGGTTTTGGGGATAAAATCCATTTGGGATATAGGTATAGCCGTTCGGAGTGATTATCGTGACTTAAGCTATCACATCGATGGCGTAATCACAGAGTTGCATGAGAACAAGATCTTAGAAAAAATATTCGACACCTATCATGTAACCTATACTAAACCTATTTCCTACGGACCTTAAAGGAACATGCATGTCTTCAACCCTATCCAAACTTCTAATCTTTATTCTCCTGCTCACTGTAAATGCACAAGCAAAAAATCCGATTTATTCACCCACTTTTGACGATATGCTCCAAAAAACACTTCATGGCGCAAACTACTCTTTTGATGATATAAACATCACCATAGATGTCCCGAAATTTGCAGACAACCCTGCCCATGTACCCATAATTATCGATGCTTCCAAGATCAAAGATGCAAAAAGGATGATCGTATTCGCCGATTTAAACCTCATTCCTGAGATTATGGATGTCAAACTTTTAAACCTTAAAGCCATTTTCTCTTTTAGTATCCGTGTTGCCCAAGAAACACCCATACGCGTACTCGTTGAAGATACAAACGGATTATGGCATATCGGCAGTGCGAACATCAAAAGTTTTGGCGGCGGATGTTCACCAAGTACACCGGAAGAGAGTAAAAAGTTTGCCCTACTTTTGGGTAAACACAAAAGTCATACACTGCGACAAAACAAAACCTACATCATAAAATTTTCGATATTCCATCCTATGGAAACAGGGTTAATGTTCGGAACCAACCCCTTTTACATCAAGCATCTTGAGTTATACAGCAACAAAGAGTTGCTTGCAACGATGGAGCTTACTTCAGCAATCAGTCAAAATCCGACTATGGTTTTTGAGACGATGGGTGGGGATGGTACTTACACTATCGAGTTAGAAGACAGTGATGCAAACAAGTACCATATTTCCACTAAAGTAGATAACTAACCACTCTAGAAATTATAGTTCATGCGAACAAGAAAACGATCATACCCACCGTTATAGAGTCCGTCTTCGGAGGTATTGTTGTTTTTGTCATCAAGTCTCGCATAGTTTACTTCGACACTAAGGGCTTTATTGATCTCATAACTTGCGATTAAATCAATCTCTTTCTCTCTCATATCTGCCGGTGCACTTTTAAAACCTGCATAGATAGCGGTCAATGTCAGACCTTCCAATCCTACCTCTTCCATATCCAACTCTGCACTGAACAAATACGCTTTTATATCTTCGAAATGATCAAGATTCATTTCTTCCGTATCAACCAGATAGGCTCCATTACCAAGACCGCTGATGATAAATTTTCCCGTACCATTGGAAGCTTCGTTATACGCTGTGCCGAGAGTGAGCATACCGATATTCAGATTTGCACCGATTCCATAAACAGTGCCATCCACGCCCGAACCATTCTCTTCATTGAATTTCATCCATTGTCCTACGAATTCTACTCCATTGGTTTCGTTGAATAAAATTGTGTAGCTTGCGTCAGTATAAAAAATATCCGTGAGTTTATCGATCCCGTAATACCATCCTTGTAATTCGAGATTCTCAACACTCTCGTTAATGATACCGATAACAGCTGCACCGTTACTATCAGTAGTAACCTTTTTGAATTTAGAAATGTCATCCTCCGAGTCGTATCCGGCCCATCGTGTAATGTATCCTCCGAGGAGTGTTGTTTCATCTACCCCTTTGTACGTCGCTATCGCTGCTTCAAAAGTATTCGGGTGCATACGGATATCATCAGTATCAGCGAATGGAGTATCGATAAGCTGGCGACCGACACGCAAGCTAACATCATTCGCACTGTAATCGATATAGGCTTCACCGACATAAGCGTATGATTTGGTATCTTCTGCAAATAAATCAGGATTTGCTTCTCCCGCATCGAAATTCCCGGTTGCAAAATGGAGTTTTTGACTTACATATGCCCCTGCACCCAATTTAATATTATTCCATGCCGCACTCTCGTATTTGAGTATGCCACCGATCGAAGTACCATAGGTATCTTCATCCACTTCATTGTTCTGGCTTACATATACCGCACGAATCTCTCCGCTTGCTTTCCCCGCTACAAATGCCTCATCAATACTTGAAGCATTCAATGCTACTGTAGCCGCTAAGCTCATTATTACCGCTTTTTGCATGTAATTCCTTACTGTTTTTTTATTATTAGATAAGTATATAGAATGAAAATAGCTCTGAAATAGCCGTTTAATAGGGGAATACTCAGTATGATTTTTGTTTTTGATTAGTAATACTGAAGAAAGACGGAGCACCTAAAGGGCCCCAGACTTTCTCCCCTTCTTCTCATCATTACCTTATTGACGTCGACGAAACTTCACTATAGGTTCAAAACTTTTCATAAAAAGGAGGGTTCATCCCCGAAGGGATGAAAGTTGCATACTGATTCTTAGAAGTTAAGAGTCAAACGTGCTTGAATAGAGTTAAATTGTGAACCGCTATTTTGATCATCAGCATCCGTAGAGATGTACGCCAAAGTAGTGTCCAATGCCCCAAAAGATTTTGTTGCAGACAAAGCAAGCTCTTTCATATCTTTATTGGTTTTATCGATACTTACGTTTGTATAGTAAGCACCAAATTTAGCGATATCCTGTACATTATATTGTGCACTCAAATTCCATGATTCTGCATCAGGAGTACCTACATATCCATAGTTCCAAAAGGCTTCCGTATACAATTTTGATTGAGCTTTTACCGTGTTATTTGTAGCAAGGTTAGCAACTTTAAAAACACTATCTTTATCTATGTCTGAATAGGCGGCAGATACTTTAAAATTTTCGAGACCTTCATATCCAACTTTGAATGCATACCCTTTTGAGTCATGAACACCTTGATATACACCTTTTGGACTAATTTCGGTGTATTGAGCACCCAATGTTAGACCTTTAACCATATCGCTATTAAGATCGCCTTGTAACCAGAAAGCATCTGCAGCATTGACAACATTGTAATACCATGCTTGTGCTGTAAGCGGTTTGTATGAGTTGTTGATAAGAGCAAATACATTGGCACCTTTTGCTCCGTGTGTACCGAATGTTCCATTCGCACCCACAATCCCATCGAGACCAATACCTGAAGTATTATCAGCAATACCAGTGGCACTGTTGACCGTTGAAGCATCTGCAGTATATCCAACAGCATTTACACCATTACTGTGTCCAGCATATACAGCAACCAAAGTTGTATCGGGAATATCTTGGTTGATAAGAACAAAAGCTTCATAGCTATTCGGAGCAACAGACCACATTTCACTAAATGAAAGAGGTGAATCGAGCAGCATACGACCTGCTTTCACAGTTGTATTACCATACTTCGCGGCAATCCATAGTTCACCGATCCATGCTTCATCAGAAACATCATTACCGGCACCCGAGTTAGTAGCTGTATGCGCACTTGACCATGTATTACTGACCAAATTGTTTTCAAGACCAAGCGTACTGATCGCATACCCAGTCACACCAAAAGTGACATTCTTCAGAAGCTCTCCCGTTACACCCAGACGAAGAGCAGCATCTGCTGCACTTGATGCTTTACTAAAAAGATCATTTGGATTTTTATCGTCCGTATTGTAGTAAAGTTTAGCATCACCGCTTACCTTTACATTGTCGAATGCGAATGCATTTGCTCCGAGCAATAGTGCTGCAGCTAGACTCATGCCTACCACTTTTTTCATATCATCTCCTTCAATCTATTGATTTTCATTAAATAAACAATATCTAATATATAGATATTATTAATACAATTCAAAATCTTGGGATAAGTATATAGAATGTAAATAGCGTTGAAATAGCGATAAATAGAAACTTTTATCGCCAGCATGGATGTGATGGAAAGGATGAAATGAGAGTGATTCCAAACAGGTTAGAATCTATTAAATAGGGAGTTTTAAGGTGTAAACAACGTGTATTTCATTTTCAAAATAACAATGAAATACCTTTATCAGCTCAATCTCTAATGCTAAAATTCTTTAGTGTCGATACTTTTTATTTTTTCAAAGACTGATCAACTGTAGCCATTAATGCAATAATCTCTTCTCCCCATCGTCCAACACCATACTGTATTGCAAGCTCAATAAGAAACGTATGCTTAATCTCGATAACTTTAGAAATGATCTCATCGCAATTTTGGATTTTAAACTCTTCACCCATATGGATGAGATGTTTCCGATCAATGGATGAAATATTTTTGAGATTGAAAAGCATTTGATGGTGTTTGTTGTAAGTGAAGGTCAGATCGTATGCCGGTGCCGCCCTCCACTTACCGCTTTTATCCATAAGATACGAGATATTACGGCTATGATCATCTTTGTTTCCGTAAACGATATTAAAGATCATGATCCGATAAAGGTTAACCATATCTTCATGGGGAATATTGAGCTTTAGCCCTACTCGAAAAGCGTTCATATAATCGAATGTCGTCTCGGCAGGATTATGATGCATCAGTCCAGAGAGTGAATGCATGTGAAATCGTTCAACCCCATTTGAAGTTTTTTTAATATCGAATCGCTCAACGGCGAAATGAACGCCACCATCCGTTTCAATGAGTGACGTCTCAGGCATACTAATCCCGCATTTTTTTGCACATAGCGCATAGATATGCTCAGTGATTGTCTTGGATATCTTTTCTTCCTCATAGGGTGTGGCAATACCGCGATTGGCTCCATATATGAGATTATCGAATTTGATGATGGAGTGGGTAAACCCATCGGGAATAGTTTCCCCTTTCTTACCGACAAATATCTCTTTGCTCTGATAGTTAAGTCCCACAATCGCTTTTGGTCTGGCACCGGAGGCTGCCGAGCTGGATATGGCGATAATTTTTGCCAATGAGAGTTCTGCTTTACCGCTTAGAGCCATTTTGGTTTGTTCGTAGAGTTCTTTTGCTTGAAGTACAACCCCGTCACCATCATTCTCCTTCAATATCGACGGTTCATACGTCAGGGCGCCCATCGTATTATCACCAATAAATTGCAAAGTTTCCATCACCGAAGGGTGATATTGAAAATGCTGAACAAAAAAATCGTTGAGATATTCTTGACCGTATTGCCCAGGAAGGCTGTCATTGATTAATCCCGGTAAGCCGTGTTGAAATGCAAGATGGGAAAAATCGTAGAGTTTGTTTTTCTCTTTGAGTTGGATAGGAGAAAAAGGCAGATCAGTATTCGGAGAAAGGGCAAATAGGTTTTTACCGTTATGCTCAACCAGTTTGCCGATTGTCTCGCCCCATGCTTTTACGGATAATTCCATAGTACTTTGCCCTGCCCTTACCACTTGATTTTCAGATTTTCATTCTCATCGATTAAAAGAGCTTCCAGTTCACCGATAGAATACAATCCTCTTAGCGTATCGACAAAGTTATTTAAAGAGATAAGTCCTGTTTTTTCAAACCGTGCATAGGTGCTGAACTTCACTCCGATATGCTCGGCAAATTCTTTCTGAGACAGTCCAATCTTCTTGCGCTTTGCTTTCGCACGAGAAGCTAATTCCGTGACAATCTCTTTAGTCGTTGCAAGTTCAAATGGTGTCATAGATGTCCAATAAATAATATATTAACGATATTGTAGTATTATTTAGTAAAATCGTCAATATATTAATTAAAAATAAACAAATTTGATATTAAAAAATATATCTGATTTTTTCATTATGTCGAATTTTTGAATTATTTTGGAGTGATTTAAATAAGAGAGTGGTACCAGTGGCCGGACTCGAACCGGCACATATCGCTATACCGGATTTTGAATCCGGCGTGTCTACCATTTCACCACACTGGCATGTGCTTGAAGAGGTGGAATTATAGGTTTGGTTTGCTTAAAACTACGTAAAAGAGCTTTTACTAATCATTTTTCCTTTTTTGCCGATAATAGAGTATGGAACTTTTATTGCTTAATAGACATAAGCTTACACAAAAGGATTTGACGTGAGAATTACATCAAGCTCTTACTATAATAATATTTATGCTGAAAATAATAAACTAAACAAACAATTATTTGATGTCAACAAACAAATTTCATCCGGTATGAAAATTCAATATGCCCATGAAGATCCGGGTGTATTTATTGATACGTTGCGTTTGGATGATGAAATCACGACACTGGGACAAGTTAAAAGCAGTGCGCAAAGTGCTTATAAAATATCAACCCAAACCGATACAACAGTGGGTGAGCTCGTCAAAACGCTCGAATCCATGAAAGTCAAAATGGTTAATGCGGCCAATGCGGCTCACTCTGACAGCAGTATGCAAGCCATCGCAAAAGAATTACGCGGACTCCAAAATCATCTACTAACATTAGCCAATACCTCTATCGGCGGGCAATACCTCTTCTCTGGAACGGCTACTTCAGTTAAACCTATCGGAGCCGATGGAACGTATCAAGGAAATGATCAAGATTTGGAAGCTTTCTTGGGCTCAGGGATCAAACAAAAGTACAACATCAGCGGATCACAACTTTTTTTAGGGGATGAAAGCAAAATCAATCGTACTATCAGTGCTAACATGCCGCAGATGAGTTTAAATGATTTATACCCCGATATAATGGAAGACCCGGGTGTTTCACGAGACGCTTCACAAGAGACGTATATTAGCAGTTCGAGTACAATTCGTGATCTCATGGGGGATAATGATGCCGATTCGACCAATGACGCTGCGAGACAATCGTATTTTTATGTTCAAGGAACAAAAAGCGATGGGGAGAGTTTCAAAAGTAAAATCACTCTGAACATGGATGATACTATGGATGATCTCATGCAAGAGATCGCTGATCTATATGGAGACAATCAAGTCAATGTTTCACTCAATGCACATGGGCAAATTGAAATTACTGACAAAAAAACGGGTTCAAGCAAGCTCGATTTTCACATGGTTGGTGCGGTTGATTTTTCAGGTGGTGCTGCAGCCAATATTACCGATATCGATGCTCTTCATGCAGGTTCTACCGATTTTGAAACCGCAGCGGTTACCACACCCGGTCTGTATGTAAAAGAATTTACAAAAAGCGGTTTAGACACCCCTGCAAGTGTTCTTAATACAATTGAAGGGGTCAATTACGATCGTACCAATTTTGAGCAAGAGGGTGCAAAGCTTCTCTCTAACATTTCGCAAATTGACAAAACAACCAATTCCTATGCGACGCCTACCAGTAAACTGGTTGATGTAGCAGGTGTTAGCAGTTTGAATACGCAGCAGCTTATCATTGAGGGCGTTGATATTACGGGTACAGCGTTTACCGCGCAAATTGATTTAGCCACAGCAGGTTCAACGTTTTCTTTAGACGGCGGTACAACCAATTTTAGTATCTTTAATACAGACAGCACACTGAGAAGTGCAGTTGATGCCGATGAAATGACCTATCAACAACTTTTAGACGTTGTAAATATGGCGATGAGTGGGAATCTACCCGCCACAAATACTGCGGCAGACTACGACGCCGCAATTACTACCGCCAACACCCAATCATCTACAACACTTGATTATGCCGGAAAAATGGTTTTTGAAGACAAATTGAATACAGTAACCGGAGCATCCCTATCAATTTATGATGCAGCTTCAGATGATTACAGCACTACAACCGGAAATATCTTAACGTTTAATGCCAACAGTGCCATCACTATTCGTGATCCTAAAACTGATTTTTTTACCCAAATTGAAGCAATAATCCGTTCCGTTGAAGAGGGGAAAACACGCTCCGATGGTTCGGATACATCCGATCCTCGTAATCTCGGTATCCAAAATTCGATTCAAATGATGGATGATTTGAGTGATCATGTCAGCCGTCTGCAAACGGAAGTTGGATCTTATTCTCAAGTATTACAAGCATCATCGGATCGTACCGCTATGCTCATTATCAGTACGAAAACACTTCAATCGGATATTATTGATACCGATGTGGCTGAAGCAACCCTACGCATGCAGCAGTTAAGTCTCAACTATCAAGCAATGCTTTCAAGCATCTCTAAAGTTTCACAGCTTTCTCTCGTCAATTATTTATAGCAATCTGCAATAAAAGGGGTTTCTCTCCCCTTTTTTGCTATAATCTAACTACTTTTCAACCTGATTCAAGGATCTACCATTTTACGCGACACATTATTTATTACCGGCTTTGGTATTTTATTTTATTTAGGAATTGCAACCATTATCGGTGATGCTTCCATTATCGGTGCCTATGGTGCATCGTTTGCACAGACGAATGTATATGTGTTTGGATATGTTGCCTATACCTACTTGTTACTTCTCATGGTTCCACTTTTTTATTGGTATAAATTTGATGGCGAAATGCATCGTCGCTATGAAATGACAGGGATTTTTGCCTTGCTCTTTTTTGCTTTGCTCTTTTTCCAAGCTATTGTTGTCGAGGGGATGTATCGCGGGGCATTCGGCGGAGCTATTGTTGACTTTTTATCCATCTATATCGGTTCATTCGGGCTTTGGATACTGTGGCTGATGATGGTCACCGTCTCGATTGTACTGGTAATGGAGCAAAGCCTTTCGGAATTAGCTCAACCACTCAAAGAGTATATGGACAAACCTCTAAATGCTCCCAAACCATCCCAAAATACACAATCTTCCCCTGTCGTTAAAAGTATCCCTATTGAAGAACCCTCGTATACTTATCCAGAGAGTAACTATACTGATCCTTATCCTTCATACGAAGAAACACCTAGCCCTGTTAACGATACTTTCACACCACCACAAGCATTGGAGCCTTCAGCCTTTCTTGAAAGTCCATTAGAAGATTCATCCGTTTTAGAAACACCTTCGCTGCAGATGGATACCCCGAAAGAATCCACCATTCTCAGCATGGCAAAAAAAGTAAAAGAATCAAAACAGCACGCTCTTGTGGTCGATGAGCTTGAAGAAAATAAAATGCTATTGGATCAAATTGATAAAGGTTTCAGTGAAAAACCAAAAAACTTCAAACTTCCATTGGTTGAATTCTTTCAAAATCCTCCCAAAAAACAAACCTTGGTCGATGAAGCAGAACTCGATGATAAAATCCGAGATCTAATCGAAAAACTGGGACATTTTAATATCGACGGTGACGTTGTACGTACTTATGCGGGACCTGTCGTCTCGACTTTTGAATTTAAACCTGCCGCGAATATCAAAGTTTCCAAGATTTTGGGTCTCCAAGATGATCTTGCGATGGCACTCAAAGCACAAACCATCCGTATCCAAGCCCCGATTCCGGGAAAAGACGTCGTAGGAATTGAGATACCGAATAAAACGGTAGAGACGATTTTCCTGCGTGAAATGCTAGAGAGCAAGCTCTTTCAAGAAGCGGCATCTCCTCTGACACTGATATTGGGTAAAGATATCGTTGGGAATCCGTTCATCACCGATTTAAAAAAGCTCCCCCATCTCCTTATCGCCGGAACAACCGGAAGCGGTAAAAGTGTTGGGATCAATTCTATGATTTTAAGTTTACTCTATAAAAATTCACCCGACCAACTCCGTCTTTTGATGATCGATCCAAAGATGCTTGAATTTTCAGTTTATAACGACATTCCTCATCTTCTAACCCCCGTTATCACAAAACCCAAAGAGGCGATCTCAGCCCTCAATAATATGGTCAGTGAAATGGAGCGTCGTTATCAGCTGATGAGCGAAACACGTACCAAAAATATTGAAAATTATAATGAAAAAGCAAAAGTAGAAAAACGTGATCCGCTTCCCTATATTGTAGTTATCATTGATGAGCTTGCCGATTTGATGATGACCAGTGGAAAAGATGTTGAGTATTCTATTGCTCGTTTGGCCCAAATGGCACGTGCTAGCGGTATCCATCTCATCGTAGCTACCCAGCGTCCGAGTGTCGATGTCGTCACTGGACTTATCAAAGCCAATCTACCCTCACGTATCAGTTATAAAGTAGGACAAAAGATTGACAGTAAAATCATTCTCGACGGTATGGGTGCCGAGTCCCTCCTCGGACGCGGTGATATGCTCTTTACCCCTCCGGGTATGAGTGGATTGGTACGACTTCATGCACCTTGGAGCACTGAAAGTGAAATCGAAAAAGTAGTTGATTTCCTCAAATCGCAACGTGCGCCTGAATATGATCGCCGTTTCTTAGCTGATAATGGCAGTACCCTAAAAGGTAGTAATGAAAATATCGATAACAAACCGCTAGATGAACTGTATGAAGAGGCTAAAAACATTATCCTTATGGAGCAAAAAACCTCTATCAGTTACCTCCAACGCCGACTTCAAATCGGATATAACCGCTCTGCTACGCTGATAGAACAACTTGAAAACAACGGTATTCTTTCCGCGCCAAATTCCAAGGGTAATCGCGATATCATCGCCAATGACCCTTTTTAATTCTCCTTTCGGAGAATCTTCCTATTTTTCTCAATTTGTAACGCTTTTTTCTCCTCTTTCCCCTGCTTTATTTTTTAATGCTCTATAGTAAAATCATATATGTTACAATACTACACATAATCAAGCTCTTTAATTAAAACAATTGAGTAATTTAGTAACACTACGATAAAACTCTTTTTTACTTCTGATATAATCATTCAAAATTAACATGCACAGGAGTCACTATGGCTTTTATGGACGAATACAAAGCACACGTAGCGGAACGCACAGCACAGGGAATCCCCCCATTTCCTCTTACAAAAGAGCAAGTTACCGAGTTGGTAGCACTCATCAGCGCGACAAGTTCTAAAGACGGTGAATTGGTTGAAATGTTGGCAGAACGCGTCAATCCGGGTGTTGATGATGGCGCATACGTTAAAGCGGCATTTTTACATCAAGTCGTCCAAGGTGAAGTTAAAGCTTTTTTGAGCGACAACAGCGATATCAACAGTGACAATCACAAAAAAGCGGCGATCAAAATCCTCGGTAAAATGGTGGGAGGCTATAACGTAAAACCTCTTATCGATGCACTAAGTAATGATGCTATCGCTAATGAAGCGGCACATGAACTCAAACATACTCTTTTGGTATACGATGCGTTCAATGATATCGTTGAACTCTCATCTACCAATAGCTTCGCAAAAGAGGTTCTTCAATCATGGGCGGATGCTGAGTGGTTTACATCTAAAAAAACATTGGCTGAAAAATTCAGCGTTGTTGTTTTCAAATTCCCGGGTGAAACCAATACAGATGATCTCTCTCCGGCGAGCGCGGCATTTACCCGTTCCGACATCCCGCTTCACGCAACAACCATGTTGAGTGCAAAAATGCCTGAAGGTATTGCTAAAATCGCTGAACTCAAAGAAAAAGGGATGCAAATCGCCTACGTCGGTGACGTAGTCGGAACCGGTTCTAGCCGTAAATCGGCTGCCAACTCGGTTCAATGGCATATGGGTGATGATATCCCCGGTATCCCGAACAAACGTACCGGCGGTGTAGTAATCGGTAGCATTATCGCTCCAATCTTCTTTGCAACCTGTGAAGACTCCGGTGCATTGCCGATCGAAGCCGATGTTAGCCAAATGGAAACAGGCGATGTACTCGATATCGATACAAAAGCGGGAACTATCACTAAAAACGGTTCTGTTATTGCTAATTTCACCCTTCGTCCGAACACGATCGAAGATGAAGTGCGTGCAGGCGGACGTATCCCTCTTATTATCGGTCGCGGTTTGACGGCTAAAGCACGCACGGCGCTCGGAATGACTCCGGCAACCATTTTCGCAACCCCTATCCAACCAGCCGATACCGGCAAAGGGTACACTCTTGCACAAAAAATGGTGGGTAAAGCGTGTGGTATGGAGGGTGTACGTCCTGGTATGTACTGTGAGCCGATCACAAGCACTGTAGGAAGCCAAGATACTACCGGACCTATGACACGTGATGAGATCAAAGAACTCTCTGCTCTCGGTTTCTCGGCAGATTTTGTACTTCAGTCATTTTGTCATACAGCGGCATACCCGAAACCATCAGACGTGAAATTGCACGCAACGCTTCCGGCATTTATCAGTTCACGCAGCGGTGTCGCTCTTCGTCCGGCGGATGGGGTTATCCACTCATGGTTGAACCGTATGGTCCTCCCGGATACCGTTGGAACAGGTGGTGATAGCCATACTCGTTTCCCAATCGGTGTGAGTTTCCCTGCGGGTTCAGGTCTTGTAGCGTTCGCAGGTGTTACGGGGGCGATGCCTCTTGAAATGCCGGAATCGGTATTAGTTCGCTTTAAAGGGGAGATGCAGCCGGGTATCACACTTCGTGACCTCGTTAATGCCATCCCTTACTATGCAATCAAAGCGGGTCTTTTAACGGTTGAGAAAAAAGGGAAAAAGAACATTTTCAACGGACGTGTATTGGAGATCGAAGGTCTTCCGAACATGAAAGTAGAACAAGCGTTCGAACTCTCCGACGCATCGGCTGAGCGTTCAGCGGCGGCGTGTACCGTCCGTCTGAACAAAGAACCGGTAATCGAGTACCTAAAATCCAACGTAACGTTGATCGAAGCGATGGTTGCTGATGGGTATGAAGATGCTCGTACATTGCAACGTCGTGCCGATAAAATGAAAGAGTGGTTGGCCGCTCCAACATTGATGGAGCCGGATGCCGATGCGGAATACGCGGCAATCATCGAAATCGATCTTAACGACGTTAAAGAGCCGATCTTGGCATGTCCAAACGATCCGGATAACGTTAAGTTGCTCAGCGATGTTGCAGGTACTGAAATCAACGAAGTATTCCTTGGCAGCTGTATGACCAACATCGGTCACTATCGTGCGGCAGGTGAAGTAATGCGCGGCGAAGGTAAAATCGCTGTTGAAAAATTCTGGATCGTACCACCGACCCGTATGGATGAGCAGCAACTCATCAACGAGGGGTACTACGACGTTTATAAAGCAATCGCAGCACAAACCGAAGTTCCGGGATGTTCACTCTGTATGGGGAACCAAGCGAGTTCACGCGAAGGTTCAACCGTATTTTCAACATCAACTCGTAACTTCGATAACCGTTTAGGAAAAGGGACTCAAGTTTATCTCGGAAGTGCTGAGCTTGCATCCGTATGTGCTAAACTTGGACGTATCCCAACCGTAGCGGAATACATGAGTATCGTTCCTGAAAAATTGGCAGGAAAAGCGGATCAAGTGTATAAATATCTTAACTTTAACGAAATCTCTTCGTACACACTTCAAGCACGTAACGTTGCGGAAGAAAAATACGGCGTTACCATCAAAGCGGTATAATTTTAGTCCGTTCGCCCTGAGCCTGTCGAAGGGCTCATGGTTCGACAAGCTCACCACGAACGAAGAAAACCTCAATACTACGCTATAATTTCCTATCTATAATACAAAGCGACACAATGTCCTCATTCGACCCCTTAGCGTTACGCGCACCTCTGAAAGAGGCATTAAAACGCCTTGAATTCACCACAATGACCCCGATTCAGTCCACTTCTCTTCCTGTCATTTTAGACAAAAAAGATTGTATTGCTCAAGCAGCAACCGGAAGCGGAAAAACTTTGGCTTTTGGTTTGGGAGTTTTGAACCCGATTAACCCAAAATCATTCGGTATCCAATCCCTTATCCTCTGCCCTACCCGCGAACTTGCCGAACAAGTGGCAAAAGTACTCCGTTCACTCGCTTCTGAAATTGGCAATATCAAGATTCTCACCCTCTGCGGCGGTGTCCCAATGCGTGGACAGCTCCATTCACTCAAACACGGAGCCCATATTATCGTCGGTACTCCGGGGCGTGTTTTAAAACTTCTTCAAATGGATGCCTTTGATACGGCACAAATACAAACCGTAGTTTTGGATGAAGCCGATCAAATGATCGATATGGGATTTATCGAAGATATTACCTCGATCTTGGGTTTTACTCCCCCATCACGCCAAACTCTCCTTTTTTCAGCTACGTTTCCCGATTCGATTCAAACGATCACATCGGAGTTTATGAAAGCTCCGGTTATGCTTCAAACTGCACATACGATCAGTAAACCGAAAATCGAAGAAATAGCCTATCTGTGTAACGACAAACTCCCCGCAATCGCAAAAGTACTCCATCTTCACGGAATTACCAATACGATCATTTTCTGTAATACCAAAGTGGATGCAAATGCTTTGTGTGAGGATCTTAACCGTATAGGAATACATGTTCTAACACTGCACGGTGATATGGAACAGTTTGACCGTAATGAAGCGATCATCCAATTTCGTAACTTAAGTGCCCCTATTCTCGTCGCAACTGATGTCGCGGGACGAGGAATCGACATTGAAGGTCTTGATGCCATCATCAACTACGAAGTTCCTATCCAAAACGAACGCTATACCCATCGTATCGGAAGAACCGGACGTGCCGGGAAAAACGGTATTGCCATCACACTTGTTAACCACCACCAGTATGAGCGCTTCTTGGATTTAAAACGCCCTATCACCCCAATAGAGCTTCCTGATATTCGAGAAAGGTTTTCCATTGAGACGTTGATGCGCACTATTTGTATCGATGCAGGAAAAAAAGAGAAACTACGCGCAGGTGATATCGTCGGCGCACTTATCAATGAATGTGGATTAACACAAGTAGAGATTGGGAAAATTGATCAACTCGATCATCTCAGCTATGTAGCAATTCCTCGTAACAAAGCAGAAAATATTTATCAAAAATTTGTAAATCGTCCCATAAAAGGGAAAACATTCAGGAAATGGCTGTTAGACTAACATAAACTGTTTATATTATTTTATTATACGTACGAGGATTGTAATGGCAAACCAGGAATTAACATTTGGAGACGAAGAATTTATCGTTTCCAAAACCGATCTAAGCGGTAAAATCACCTATGGAAATTCACTCTTTATTAAGATGTCGGAATATTCGGAACTTGAGCTCATTGATAAGCCCCATAACATATTGCGTCATGAAGATATGCCCGCTGTAATTTTCAAATTACTTTGGAACCGTATCAAAGCAGGTCAAGAAATTTTCGCCTATGTCAAAAATAAGACAAAAAATGGAGATTATTATTGGGTATTTGCCCATGTGACCCCCTCTTTTGATTCGAATCGATCCATCAGCAACTATCACTCCGTGCGGCGCAAGCCCTCTCAGAAAGCATTAAATGTGATCAAGCCACTTTATTCTATGCTTCTGCAAAAAGAACGAAATGGTGGAGTAAATGCATCTGAAGCAGCACTCAATGAATTATTAAAAGACAAAGGTATCAGCTATGACGAATTTATCCTCTCTCTCTAAAGTTCAATACGCCAATATTGCGTCAATCATTTTATTTGTCGTTGCGTTAATTATCGAAATATTTTTATATGGCTGGAGTTGGATACGTCTGATCAATATTGCGAACTTTGCGTTGGCTTGGTTCGTTTTTATCAATATACGAAAAACCCAAGAGACTATCAGTGAAGTCGCAACCGTCATCAAAGGGGCAGAAAAAGGAAATCTAGAAAACCGTATTTCTCACATTAAAGATTACGGTGAGCTCAATGATCTATGCTGGAATACCAATAATATGTTGGATCAGACCGAAGTATTTATACGTGAAATCAGAGCCAGCGTGGAAGCATCAAGCCGTGATGAATTTTACCGTCATATTAATCTTCAGGGACTGCAAGGAGAATTTAAAGAGGCCAGTGCATTTGTCAATAAGGCAATTTCTTCCATGCACTCCACCTATTTACATATCCAAAAATCGGTACTTAACAGCACTATCGGACAAATTGGTTCAGGTGTCGGCGGAGGCTTAGAAGTCATCCAAAAAGATCTTCAAAATACCATTATACGACTTGGAAACATCACCAAAATCAGTCAAGCCACCTCAAAAAACTCTTCTGAAACAGTTGAGGAACTCGAAGAAATTATTATGAAACTGAGCCGTCTCATCGAGTTGGTACAAATCTCTGCAGATGCAATCAATTCACTCAATGAAAAAACCTCTGAAATTACCTCCGTTGTCAATTTGATTAAAGATATCGCCGATCAAACGAATCTGCTAGCCCTTAACGCTGCGATCGAAGCAGCACGAGCCGGTGAACATGGTCGAGGATTTGCCGTCGTTGCCGATGAAGTTCGCAAACTGGCTGAGCGTACCCAAAAAGCAACCGGAGAAATCGCCATTGCGGTTCAAACGCTTCAACAAGAGACGACTGAAATACATAGTAATGCTGAAGACATGAATGACATCGCCAGTGAGTCCAGTAGTGCCATCGAATCGTTCCGCTTTACCCTTAATACCTTTAACAAAGATGCTCAAACCACAGCCCGACAAGCAACCGTTATTGAAAACACAACCTTTGTCACATTGGCTAAAATCGATCATATTATGTTTAAGTCCAACGCGTATAAAACTATTGTTCACGGCCAAATAGAACAGTCGTTCAGCGATCATCACAGCTGTCGTCTAGGCAAATGGTATGAAACCGGTTCCGGAAAAGAGAGATTTTCACATCTGGCGAGCTTCAAAGGAATCGAAGCACCGCATGCCATAGTTCATAATATGGTACATAGTAATTTAGTATACGTCGAAAAAGAAGATCAAACTATCTATCATCAAGACAGCATTATTGAAAATTTCAAAGCTATGGAGAGTGCCAGCCTTTTACTCTTTGGTTTGATGGATAATTTAATCCAAGAATCTGAAGAAGAAATTTGCCTAAAACGTTCTTAATTGAACGTTTTACGAGTGAAAATATCCAGCCAATATCTGCTTTCCAATTTCGACACCCGGTTGATCATACGTACTAATTTCCAAAAGTGCTCCGCTAAGTGAGGTGAGTAACTCATAATAGAGAATCAACTCTCCCACAGAACCTTCATCGATTTGTTTCCATGCAATCTCATCCACACTGACACCGCTTTGTAAAACACTTTGCATCGTTGCTTGACATTGAGCATTAATGAGTTCATTAAAACTTTTACCGTTTACAAAATCACTTTTTTCCAAATGCTTGAGAGAGAGTTCAGGAATCATCAAATGATCTTCCGAATGTTCAATATGCATGAAGGTAACCGTTTTATTCAAAGGTCCTTCAATAATCAACTGCAAAAAGGAGTGCTGATCGACTGATCCGATCAAAGAGATAGGCGTTAATCCTACCCGCTCACCCCTCGTATTACGCTTACCCAATGATTCACCCCAGAGTTGAACCACCCATTTACCAAACTCTTCAAACGTATCGGAATAGGCAAATAATACATTCATGGGGTATTGATCACTGTGGGTCACATAGAAAGCCGCTTTTTGGAGCATATGATCTTCTTCACGATTCCAGAACTGCTCTAAAAAACTTTCTGCTCCTTTGAGTATAGCTCCCGTATCAAAACCGGCCAAGGTGAGAGGAACCATCCCGACAGCACTGAGAACCGAAAACCGTCCACCGACGTTTGCGGGAATCACAAAACGTCGAAGTTTATTTTCATCCGCAAAATGTGAAAGAATAGAGTCCCCATCACTGACAATGTAAATCTGATCAGAGTTTTCCAAAGGCAATTCAAAACTCACGATGAGCCGCTTGAAGATAGAGAGGGTTTCGACCGTTCCGCCCGATTTTGAAATGACAATAAAAAGAGTGCGGAACTTATCAATTTGCTTCATCTCCTGCATAATACTGATAGGATCAGAATTTTCAAGATAAATCAATTTTTTAGCATTTGGAGTACTGGGACGTAAAAGTCGTTCAATCGCTTTTATCCCCAAAGATGATCCCCCGATCCCAATTATGGCAATCGTATTAAAGCGACGATCGGTATCATGATAGATCGTTTTTAGCTCTTCAACAATCAATTGCGAAGAACGAGGAAGATGATAGTACCCAATCTCTCCGGAATCTGCTTCGTGACGAACCGCTTCAAACCCTTTTTCAAGAGTTTGAGGGTCAAGCCCGCTGCATTCGAAATAGTTTGAGTACTTAAGCATTAATGTGTACCGATAAGAACGGTCATGTCAACAAGACGACTACTGTATCCCCACTCATTATCATACCAAGCCAATACTTTCACGGTATGTCCATCCACAACACTGGTCATATCCGGTACATAAGTGGAACTGTAGGTTGAACCAACAAAATCACAGGATACACGCTTATCATTATCCACTTCAATCAGACCGTTAAAAGCACCTTCTGCTGCCGTAGTAAATGCTGCATGAATATCCTCTTTAGTCACCTCTTTTTTGAGGTTAACAGTCAAATCGACAACCGATACATCCGGTGTCGGTACTCGCATCGCATAACCATTGAGTTTGCCGAGCAATTGAGGCATAACTTTGCCGATCGCTTTTGCCGCACCGGTAGAGGTAGGAATCATATTGAGCGCCGCAGCACGCGCGCGACGAGGATCTTTAGAGTGTTTAACATCCAAAATATTTTGATCGTTTGTATAAGAATGAATCGTTGTCATAAGCCCATTTTCGATACCGAATGCATCATCCAAAACTTTACAAATCGGCCCTAAACAGTTGGTCGTACAGCTGGCATTAGAGATAATCGCTTCTCCTTTGTACGCATCTGAGTTAACTCCGTAAACGTATGTCGGAGAATCGTCTTTCGCAGGTGCTGACATAATGACTTTTTTGATCCCGTTTTTCAAGTGTTTTTGACAGCTCTCCTGATCCAAAAAGACACCCGTACACTCAATAACCACTTCAGCTCCCGTACTGCCGAAATCAACTTTGTCGATATCGCGTTCACGGAACATACGAACGTTTTTACCTGCGATTGCTATGGTGTTTTCATCGATTACTTTTGCATCGATACCGCGATGTACACTGTCAAATTTCAAAAGATATTCAAGCATTTCAGGCTTTGCCGTCGTATTCAATGCTACTAATTCAATGTCACTGCGTTCAGCAATAATCTTAGCGACGATAATTCCAATTCTTCCTGTGCCGTTGATTGCCACTTTGAGTGCCATAGAGACTCCTGAAAATAATAAAATAATATGATTGATTTTAACGAAAAAACTTTAAAAAGATGGTTATAAAGAGGAAATCTAAGCCCTTTTTAGGAGGCTTAGACAAAATTAATAGCTGTAGGTGACGGTAACCGGAATCTGTTTCAATGCGCTGTTGCTCTCAACACTGATTTCTCTTCCCTTAAATTTGGCGTAATTGATATAGCCATCCACTACTTGACGGGTTTTTACAGTTGTAATATTCTCACATTTGCGAACGGTTTGATACGTTGTTGAAGAAGGGGTATTGTACTTGCTCCCTACGTTTTGACCGGCTAGCGTTCCGAGCACCGCTCCACCGACGGTTGCCGCCGTTTTACCTTTTCCGCCGCCGACTTGATGTCCTAGAACACCGCCTAAAGCACCTCCGACAACAGCACCGATAACATCATTGTTCGTTCCACCCGAACTGACTTGCTCTTGTACGTCGTAGCACTTTTGGCTCGGAACCTCTTCTTGAATCGTTGAATAGCTAGGAGTTGATCGTATCACGTTAACGTATTCAACCGTCGAAAAATTCTCCGCCATTACCGCTGAAGTAGAAAAAAGCACCGATAAAGCAACAGGTAAAATGATCTTTGACATTTTAATATCCTTTGTTAATTTTCAGTATTGTAAATAGTATTTGTTAATCAATTGTGAATTGCTTAATTATTTTCCGTACAAAAGAGCGTTTATTTTTTCGTAAATATCTAATATCTCACTTTTTTTCTCAAAAAAACTGTTTTTATTGGCGATCAGATGGGTGGTTGATTCCATAATTGTTTCAACCACTTCCAAGCCATTTTGTTTCATCGTACTACCCGTTTCGACGACATCGACGATCATATCGGCTAACCCGACAAGAGGTGCAAGCTCAATAGAACCGTAGAGTTTGATAATATCGGCGGCTACCGCACGTTCGGCAAAATAGCGCTTGGTAATGTTCACCATTTTGGTCGCGACTTTTATTTCGCTTTTGGTAAAGTCCGGTTTTTCCCCCGCACGCATCCCGATCGCAACACGGCATTTTCCTTTTTGCAAGTCCAAAAGGCGGATCACATCCAACCCCTGCTCTTCAAGAGTATCGAGACCTACGACACCGATATCGGCTGCTTGGTGATAGACATAGGTTGCAACATCCTGATTACGTACCAACAAAAATTTAAAATTTTCGGTCTGAAGGATCAATTTGCGATCATCAAATTTAAAACTGCTTCCGAAAATCGTTTCAAATATTTCCAACGTATCTTCGGCAATTCGCCCTTTTGGGAGTGCGACACTTAGCATTTAACACCTTTTTCTATCAACTTATTCATCCCCTGGAAGATCAGATCTTCCCTCACAACTGCCTCGGGTAAAAAACGAGACAACAGATGTGCGTCTCCTCCTGTCAAGAAAATGGGTTTTCCAAGACGCTCAATCTTTTCAATCAAAGGAGCCAAAAAACCGACCGTGAGTGCATCAGGAGTATTTTTCGCCATTATAGTCAAATCAACCTCAAAGTTAAATGACACGTTTAATGCAGGAGAGAGTCTTGAATACGCTTCCTGAGCTGCACGAAGCCCTAACGCAATAAATCCGCCCTGATAGAGACCATCTTGCATCAAATCAACCGTTATGGCACTCCCCGCATCGACGATAACCCCCTCATCAACCGCTTCACACACCATTATCCGATCAATTCCCATTGTGGAATAGTATTTATCCCAGTCGATAAATGCTCGCAGATCATGCCAATTCATGAGATCACAAATACGTTCATTCAGAGAAGCATTAACACTGACATAATAGACATCATCTTGAAGTGTCACGGGATTAAAATCAGCTACACTAAGCTTGGTACGTTTACCATCCATGAACAAATCAACCGAGGTATTGCCGATGTCGCATAATATCATGCTGATATTATAGCTTAATACCTTATGCGCAATAGAAAAGTCCGAAAATAGGCACTTTAAAAGCATTAAAATCAATACAAAGTCGGTTGCTGACAAACCGAAAACATACCAATTTGGCAACGGTTGCCATGAAGATTGCCACAAACTTTCTTTTTTAAATTCAGCTGTTTTTATTATAAATTCACACAACCTAAGCCGAGTGATTTTTACTCCAGTGTTTACTGGCTTTCATGGGATATTGTGACAGAAATGCTATGCACATAAGCACAATTCCGTTAAATTACTTATCTACAATCCTCCTGTCAACAATAGTATCATTATTTATTAAACTATATTTTTATTCCAACCCAATCGTGTTTTCAATATCAGAAGGATAAAAATCTTCTTTTTTAAGACCTGTTTTTGAAAAATTCGCACCATTACAACTTGCATATTTGAAGTTTGGATTATGAATTTTTGCTTCACGAAAAGAAGCTTCATAGATTGTTGTATTGCTAAAATTTGCATCAATTATTGTTGCATTATTAAAAATTGATCTTCTCATACTAATTCCTCCAAAATTAGTCTGAATTATTTTTGCATAACTAAAATCAACATTATCACAAGTAGATCCAGTAAAAACAGTCCCTGTTAAATCTACCTTTGATAAATTCATATTTGAAAAGTTTGTATTTTCAAAAATTTGAAAACTTAAGTCTAACAGGGGCAAATCATGGGTTTGCAACATTCGTAAATAGTATATAAATAACTTATCACAATTACTTTCTATTAAATTTTTTTCTTTGTTAAGTGCCTGCAATAAATTCCAATATCCGAAAAAAGTAAATAATGAGCTGTCAATTGATGAGAATTCTGACTCATACGGAATAAAATCATAAGATAGTAATTCATACATATTTTCTTTTAAAAGTATAAATATTGCAGTTTTATCACAACTTTGATCTGGAATGACCCCCAAAAACTAGACACTTTTTAATTCGTTAATTTCGTCGATAATAATCGGCATGGAATACGATTAGGAGAGATAAATGGCAA
>NZ_MIBT01000124.1:0-10843 GCF_001829605.1 Sulfuricurvum sp. RIFCSPLOWO2_12_FULL_43_24
AACTCGATATCCTCACTCTCTAAAACAGGGTCAAGTGCGTACATACCGTAAGGACGCACTGAATGAGGGTCTTTAGTAATCAACGGATGCCATAGTGGGAGCGTTTTGCCCTCATGTCGTAAACGATACGCGCAAGTTTCAGGAAGCCACGTATACTCTGCCGCCCGTTCTGGTGTGAGTCTCATGCATCCCTCCACTCTCGTAAAACGGTTAGCATAATCACTGCATTGTCCAGCGACAATATCGTAACAATGGCATGCAACACGGGTCAGATAGATGGGTGCTTGATCGTCATCCTCATCTTGTAGCCGGTTAAGACAGCACAGTCCGCATCCGTCACACAATGCTTCCCACTCTTGGGGGTTCAATTCTTCGAGCGTTTTCGTTTCCCAAAATGGGGCAGTTTCATGTTGTTTCATAGTCGAAAAATAACATATTTGCGGTTAAAACAATCTATTTATCCAATTTAGATGAACGTACAAAAAAACTAAATAAATAGAAATTGATCACTTTTTCATCACATTTGTAGCAAAATGGTAATAAAAGTTAATGTAGAATGACGTTATGATGTACATAACTAAAATTTTATCATCTGCCATTCATTTTATGATTCTACTGCACGGTGTATTTATCCTACAACTACATGCGGCCGAGAATACGAACAAACATCAAATTGCCTTAATTCAACCCATCGAACAACATGCTATCATTTATGGAGAGGGAGAACGAAAAGTATATGTATTTGTCGACCCGAAATGTCCTCATTCGCGCGATTTTATCACTATGATTAATGAGAATACAAAAATGCGAAGTATGTATCGGTACTATATCTTTTTTTATGAATTAAAACGTTTCCATTCGCATCATCTAATAGCAGCGATATATGCGTCATCTTCGCCCCTGCAACGAACACTCGAAGTGATGGTAGGCGCTAAAGTTATATCAACAGATCTCCGAAATGAACCCAAAATTGAAGCAAAAATAGATGATATAGCCAGCGTCGCTAATGCCTTAGGTATTTCAAAACGTCCTTATCTGATTATATTGAAAGAGAACCATTAGCCATGTATTACCACACCCCTGACACATCACGATACATCCGCCTGATTCGACGGTTTCGAATACTCATCCTAACGTTCTTCCTTATCATTTCATCGTTTGCCCTTAATTTTCTCAAACCTGAATTAATATCCTCAGATACGCTCCTTTGGCTTAGTGAATCCAAACAGCTTCAAAAAAATCAGGAGCAATTGTATGCGACTACGTATGTAGGACGTCTAAGCATCGATATTCCGATGTTTAATGATGCTTCAAAAAACACCCTTAAAGCAGTTCAAACGGAACTTGAGCATATGGAGGGTGTTGAGCAAGTAGAATCTCTTTTTTCAGCGTATATGATTTTCAACGATCAAACCTCTGAAGAATCTGCTTTGGTCAAGGCCTTGCCGATCACGCAAATGTCTTCGAAAAAAATCATTACTTTTGTCAAAACGCTCCCTGAGCCTTATCGCCGATTTGTGAATGATGATTTCCGCCGATTTCATTTCATTATCCATTCCAAAACGCCTATCCAACTCGATCAATTGAACATTCCCTTTGTGTACGAATATTCCGAACCGCTTGTTGAAGCCAAATTATCTCATTATCTCTGGTATATAGGGATCATTTTATTGGTTGTTATGGCAATGTCACAAATTGTTTTCAAAAACATCATTGCCGCATTCGGAGCGATCATCGTCACGATCATTACCCTGATTTGGACTTTCTCATTAATTTATCTCTTAACCGGTAATAAGCAAATTCATATTGCCATGAGCCTCATGGTCGTCAGTATTGCCATCGGGCACTACCTCTATTTTTACTATCGATGGCATGTTTCACAGTTTAAAAGTGATCCGAATCGAGCCCTCGAAAAAAGTATTAATCGAAATCTTCACCCGGCGGTTTGGACATTGCCGGTACTGTTCATCAGTTTAGGATCGCTCCTTTTTGCCGACTCTCACATTGTCACAATGATGAGCCTGAGTTTAATGATTTCCTCGATCGTAGCGTATGTGGCAAGCATTGTATTTTTACCTGCTCTGCTCAGTTATTTTTCGGTTTCACATCCCAGAATTTCTCTTGCACGACTATGCTATTGGTTTGCCAATCAAGAAGTTCACTACAATCCGAAACTGCTTCAAAAATTTATGTTTTTCACACTGCTTATCCTCATCTTCGTCGGGATTCGTCTCTACCTCTCTCCGAGCATTTTCGAACGTGATGTTGCGGATGAGACGATGACGCTCAAAGTGCCGTTTCAAGAGATCGATTTAGGGATGCTCCAAAAAATAGAGACGTTCGAAAAAGATCTGCGCAATCATACCGGCGGGGTTGTCAAAGTCGATTCCGTTATCACAGTTCTTAGGCAGCTTGATCTGGCGAATACCCCGAAAAATCCTTTGGATGAACAGCGCCTTTTGCAAGCATTATTTTTTCTCGAACTGTATGATCTTGAAAAATCCTATATGGATCAAGACTCCCTCAATATCACCATCACGTTAAAAAATGCAGATCATTCTGCCGTTATACGCTTTTTGGAATCCTATAAAGCGTTACCGATCTATTTTACCGATACCGACAGTCTTTCCCAAAGTTCAAAAATGGAAAAAATGGTCTTGTTCGTCTCATCATTGATCTCAGCACTGCTCATCATTGCTCTGGTAATGGGGATTATTTTTCGCTCGGTCGCAATCGGATGGGTCGGATTTGCAGCCAATGCTATCCCCATCATTTGGTTCGTATTATTTATGATACTGTTTAAATTTGAACTCACGATTGAGGCATTGATCGCCATGACCATATCGGTGGGGTTGACCTCTGACACTATTATCCATTTCGGATACAAATATTTCAGAAGCCGTTATTTCGGGCGTACCCGAAAACATGCTTTGGAAATTATGTTTTTCTATGCCGCCGTTCCTGCAATCATCAGTGCCACCGTCTTAATGATCGTTTTTTCATTGTTGACGTTCACTCAACTCCAATCTCTGCAACTTATCGGTGCTTACGGAGCAGTTTTGATGTTCATTTCACTCCTCAGCGATCTGTTTATTTTGCCTGTTTTACTGCTGTCAGTCGATAAAGAGGAGAAAAAAGGAACCACTCATTAGGGTAAATTTGGATATCATGAGGATAAAGAAAAGGATACTTTATGACAACCGAACAACCATTGAATGAATTATTACGTGAATGCGCAGACTCGATCGGAGGCAAAAACTTTTTTCTCACCCTCGCCGAAACGATCCGAACGACCAGAGAAGGGATTATCGTCGGTGAAAAAAAACAGATCAACTACACAAACGGCACCATGACATGGAATAAAACTCTCCATGCCGATAACTGGAGACTTTTAATCGAATCGTCAAAAGTACGAACCAAAGACGGAAATATTCTCCTCCCCTCCGAAGACAAACGGCATAAAAACATCCTCAATATGATCCGCACCCTTAAACCGCTAAGCTTTACCGTGACTCCGACCAACACAACCGATGGAGAAGGATTTACCTTTAACGCATTGGAAGTAATCGATGAAAAAACGACGCGCGTATCTCCACTCTTTAAAGCACTCTTTGTAATGCCCATCGATCTTCTGCGCAAAGCGATGTAAACAATACATCTATACTTAAGTTTAATTTAATTTTTATAGGATTAAGATAACCGTATATGATCTATAAATGAGGAGTTTAAAATGACAAAAGGTTTATCAATCGGATTAGCTTCCATCTTGATTCCATTAAGCAGTTTTGGCTTGACGTTAGAGCAAGCGGTACAGCACGTAACATCAACCAATCCAATCATTCTCCAAAGTATCGAAAACTATAAAGCCACTGAGTATGACATTGAAATGGCACAGGCAGGTTATTTACCAAGCATAGATGTAATCGGCCGTTATGGCAATGAAAAAACAACCAATTCAACCTATAACGAGCTCTCGTTAACAAGGTACGATCGAGAAATCAAGTTGACGCAAAACCTTTTTGAAGGATTCGGTACTATCGAAGATGTCCGAAAACAAGAAGCGAGACTCGCGGCAGCCAAAGCCAATATACTGGAAAAAGCCAATCAGCTAAGCCTTCAAACAACAGAAGCCTATTTAGAATTGTTAAAACAATACGACATTTTGAAATTGGCCGAAACCAATCTTAAAACCCATGAAGATATTCATAAAAAAATCAAAGAGCGTACTGAAAGCGGATTCGGATCAAAATCAGAGATCGATCAATCTTCAGGACGGGTAGCACTTGCCAATTCAAATGTAATTATCCAAAAAAGCAATTACCGAGATGCAATGGCAAAATTCAAACGTTTTTACGGTGAAGATGTCGCTGCAGAAACTCTAGTAAAACCGGTATTCGGATATAAAGTCTCTTCGTCGTTTGATGATGCTTTGGCAGAAGCAAATATCAACTATCCATCTCTTTTGGTCCAAAGCCATAATATCAAAGCAGCTGAGCACGATGTCAATCTTGCTATGAAAACGTATTATCCGCGTGTCGATCTTGAACTGCGCAGAAGCGACAACGATAATGTTTCCGGACAACCTGGGCCGGATGAAACAAAATCGGGGATGCTGATAGCTACCTATAACCTCTTTTCCGGAGGATATTATCAGGCTAACCATAGAAAACAAAAAGTCAACGTCTTAAAAGAGAAACAAAGCAGTAACGACATTAAATTACGGGTCAAAGAGAATCTTGAATATGCGTGGATCGCCCACGAAGAGCTCCAAAAGCAGCTTCCTTATCTTAAAGCGCACAGGGATTACACCGTTAATACGCTCCAATCGTATCAACAAGAATTTGCACTCGGAAGACGTACCCTTCTGGATATGCTCAATACCGAAAATGAGCGCTTCACTGCCGAAAAAGAGGTGACAACAAGCGAATATGATCTCCTATTTTCAAATTACCGTATTCTTGAAGGAACCGGAACATTAGCCAAAGAACTTGGGGGAGTCCCCACTTTATGAGTTGGGCAGATAAAAAAGCAAGATGCCTAAAAAGCTAATACGTCGAACAGTTATCGTAAGTTTTTTAGTCTTTGGGGTAAAAGCATCTCTTTGTGCCAGACAGATTCAAATGTATAACTTTCAATCGATTGCGATACAGTATGATGAGAGTGCCAAAAAGCGCTTTATCTCTTTAAAAAACCTTTTGAAGGATGCACAGGGTCTATCTGAGAATGAGCGGTTATTCCGTGTCAATGATTTTTTTAATCAGGTCCCTTATTCCAGTGATGAAAAAGTGTGGGGGGATCGTGATTATTGGGCAACTCCCACAGAGATGCTCGGGAAAGGGAGAGCCGATTGTGAGGACTACGCAATCGCAAAATTCTTCACGTTGCTCGAGATGGGTATCCCCGAAGAGAAACTGTTTTTGACCTATGTTGTCACCGATAATCTCACAACACGTCATATGGTTTTAGCGTATTACGAATACAAAGGCGCCGTTCCATTGATTCTGGATAATCGTGCATTCACGATCGTACCGGAAACTTTATCCAAGAATTATATACCGCTCTATCGATTTAATCTCAATGATTTCATCGCGTATGAAAAAGGATTGGAACATAAAAGCTCCATCGCAACCAAAAAATTGCACCAATGGGAAGATCTTACCAAACGTTTTACGAAAGTAATGAGTTAGCCTAAAGGGATATCATGCTGAAATATTCTAAAATTGACCCTCTTTTGGTCAGTTTATCGATTTTTACCAAACGCTATGGGAAATCCTACAGCATCGAAGCATTGACGGCTGATCTCCCGATAGCGCCGGGGAAAGCAACGGCCGAAATGTTTTCCATTAACAATCCTAAAGCGGTTTTCTCACGTGCGGCATCTCGAGCAGGATTCAAAGCCAGACTCGTTGAACGCGCACTAAAGAACATTTCGCCCCTTGTCCTCCCTGTTGTCTTGATCCTCAAGGATCAAAGTGCGTGTATTTTGGAAAAAATCGACCTTGTCAAAGAAGAAGCCTTTATCATCATCCCCGAAGATGAGGAAGGGGTTGAACAGTGGATCAGCCTCCAAACGCTTGAAGAACAATATTTAGGGTTTGCCTATTATCTTAAAAAAAGTCGCTCTTTTAACCAATTTATCGACCCGCTGATTCATACCAATAAAGAGTCATGGTTTTGGGGATCATTAAAACATTCGCGAAAAATCTATTCGGATGTTCTACTGGCCTCTTTGGTTATCAACCTTTTTGTGCTTGCCAGTCCGCTGTTCACCATGAATGTCTACGATAGAGTCGTACCTAATGACGCAACCGAGACCCTTTATGTCCTTGCGTTAGGGGTAATTGTTGTTTATTTACTTGATATTGTCTTGAAATTTACCCGTTCGTACTTTTTAGAAACTGCCGCGAAAAAAAGTGACATCATTATCTCTTCCATCCTTTTTCAAAAAGTGATGAATCTAAAATTCGCCAATGTTCCCGAGTCCGTCGGTTCGTTCGCCAACAACCTCAAAGAGTTTGACAGCATACGCTCCTTTTTAGCCACCTCGACGTTAGCCTTGTTGATTGATCTGCCGTTTACCATCATCTTTTTGTTGGTTATCTACATTATCGGCGGAATTATCACGTGGGTGCCGCTTGTGTTTATCTTCTTAATTATCGGATACGCATTAAGCATCAAAAATTCATTGCAGCGAAGCGTTGAGAGTACCTATCATGCCAATGCAGCAAAAAATGCCGTGCTGGTAGAGAGTCTTAACACATTAGAAACGATCAAAACACTCGGAATAAACAGCCATTCACAGTACATTTGGGAAGAAGCAACCGGAAATGTAGCTTCCAAGGGGCTGACATCGCGGATTCTATCTAACTCGCTGGGAAGTGTCACCACATTTCTCATTCAGCTCAGTAACGTCATCATTTTGATTGTCGGTGTTTATCTGATCAAAGACCATGAGATGACAATGGGAGGGCTGATCGCAGTTGTCATCCTCTCTTCACGTGCTCTCGCTCCGATGGGACAAATAGCTTCCTTATCGGCCAATTACGAGCATACTAAAACGGCCTATTTGACGTTGGATAATATCATGAATCTACCCGAAGAGCGTCCGGCGGAAAAAGAGTTTCTCAATCTCCCGAAATTTATGGGGTTGATCGAATTTCGGAATGTTACGTTCACCTATCCGAATGAAATTTCACCTATATTTGAAAACTTAAGCTTTACCGTTCATCCGGGCGAGCGCGTAGCATTTATCGGAAAGATCGGTTCCGGTAAAACAACGATTTTAAAACTTATTTTAGGGCTTTATGCACCGGACAAGGGTTCGGTTCTGATCGACAATATCGATATTAACCAAATCGATCCGGCAGACCTGCGTCAAAACATCGCTTACGTCGCGCAAGAAGTGACCTTGTTCAGAGGTACCGTCAAAACGAATATTATTGCCAAAGCCCCTTACGCGGATGATGGTGCAATACTTCGAGCCGCAAAAATCGGTGGAGTGGATGAATTTGTTCAGTATCATCCCAAAGGGTTTGATATGCCGGTTCGAGAGCGTGGAGACGGAATCTCAGGGGGACAACGGCAAAGTATCGGGATCGCACGGGCATTTTTACTCGATTCACCGATTCTTTTGCTGGATGAACCCGCGAATTCGATGGATGAAAACTTCGCATTACATCTGGTTCAAAATATCAATGAGAATACGAAAGAGAAAACGCTTTTGCTCTCAACCCATGATACAAAAATGTTGAATATGGTCAATCGTATTATTGTTCTCGATCGAGGGAAAGTAGTCATGGACGGAAGCAAACAAGAAATCTTGTCAGTACTTACGAAAAATAAACCGCAAACGAGACCGACCAATGATTAAGTTCCCGTTTTTCAATCCTAAATCTTTGGATTCCGATAGAGATTACTCACCTGAAGATATCGAGTACATGTCGAGCCTGAGCGCCGCTGTTTTAGAACAGCAAACTTCTCGTTCTCACATTGTCGTTTGGATTGCCTGTATCGGTATTCTGTGGCTTGTCCTCTGGAGCAGTTTTGCTGAGATTGATGAACGTACGCGCGGTTCAGGAAAAGTTATCCCTTCTCAAAGGATCCAAACGATACAGAACCTTGAAGGGGGTATCGTTTCGGAAATGTTTGTCAAAGAGGGGGATCGGGTTAAAAAAGGTCAACCTTTGATGAAAATACAAGATATCAGTTTTACCGGTTCATTTAATGAAAAGCAGCTCAAAATCAATGAGCTAAAAGCCAAATCCTATCGTCTTAACGCCGAAGCAAGCGGACAAGGATTTTCCGTTCCGGCCACCGATCATCAAGGGATGTCACAACTCATCTCCCAAGAGGCAAATCTGCATATGTCGCAACAAAGCCAACTTTCAAATGCTGTAGCGATCATTGACGCACAGATTTCTCAAAAAGGAAAAGAGCTTTTAGAGAACAGAGCCAAAAGAGAAGAGCTCAAAAATGCCTATGACCTTATATCTCAAGAAATGGCGATCACAGAACCGCTAACCAAAAACATGGTTGTCTCCGAAGTACAGTTTTTACAGATGAAGCGTCAAGCGGCGATGATCAAAGGTGACTATCAAGCAACGGCGCATGCCATTGCAAGAATTCAAGAAAACATCGGAGAGCTTCAAAAGAGACGGATGGAAATCGTCTACGAATTCCGTAATAAAGCCAAACAGGAGCTTAACAGTGTCACCGCTGAAATTCAGCAGATCAAAGAATCCGAATCCGTTTTCGCCGATCGGGTAGACCGCACGATCGTCCGCTCACCCGTAAACGGAACTATTAACCAAATTTTGGTTAATACCATCGGGGGGGTTGTCAAACCGGGGATGGATATGCTCGAAATTGTCCCTGAGGATGATATGCTGATGGTAGAGGTAAAAATCAGACCTTCCGATATCGCCTATATCTATCCGGGGCAAAGTGCCAATGTTAAATTTACCGCCTACGATTTTTCGATTTACGGAGGACTTAAAGGGACGGTCAAACACGTCAGTGCCAATACTATCACGGATGAGAAAGATAACAGCTACTACTTGGTCCGCATTGCAACCGATAAAAGTTTTTTAGTTAAAGACGGAAAACCGCTCGATATTATGGCGGGGATGACCGTTGATGTGGATATCCTCACCGGCAAAAAAACGGTCATGGACTTTATCCTCAAACCAATCTTGAAAGTTAAACAAAACGCTTTAGGAGAACACTGAGATGAAACCAGTTTTAACCTATACAACACGTGAATCCATTTTACAAGAGTGGAAAGAAGCGCTCAGTAGCGAATACGATATGATCCACTGCCAGAGCGAAGATGCATGTTTGGAGATGTTAAAAATACACCCTCAAAGCACCCTTTTACTCCATAACAACTCCATGAAAGATGAAATCACAAAATTTTTAAAGATTCTTCATTACCAATTTCCTCAGGCCAATATCCTCCTTTTAAGCGATGTACCGAAGTTTCAAGAAGGGGTAGCGATGCTTAGAATGGGGGTAAAAGGGTATGGAAACAGTTACCTGAACAGTTCATATCTTACCCACGCCATGGATGTCGTAAGCGATGGAAATGTCTGGCTCACTCCACAGTTTTTGGATACGCTGATCAAAGAGACCTATGTCCCCACCGGTGAAAAAAAAGAGCCCCCTCGACTCAGTCTTCTCAGTAAACGGGAAAGAGAAGTGGCAGAGTATGTAGCACAAGGACTCAATAATACTGAGATTGCTGAACGGACACAAATCACCAAGCGAACGGTCAAAGCGCATATAACCTCTATCTTTGAAAAACTTCAAATTACCGATCGTCTCTCCCTCGCTTTGATACTTCGCTAACGATATATCCCTATAAATCGTATTTTATATTGGACCAAAGTACAAGGTAAATTGTAAAATTGGACCAAGGTACAATAGTTTCCCCTTCCTCTTTGTTCTACAATAGAAGTTACAAAAAAGAAGGAGTTTATCATGGCACGTACAGTCGGGACAGTTAAATCTATCAGTGGAAAAGCTGCAGTTAAAACACTCAATGATCAGTTACATGTATTAAATGTCGGTGAAGCACTTCATGAGAATGAGATGGTATATGCTTTGGGCACCGACTCAAAAGTTACCTTAACTTTAGAAGGGGGACGTGAACTGACCCTCAATGGAAATGATGAAATTTTACTCGACAAATCGGTATTTTCAGTCCTTGATGAAGGAGAAGCTCTCGATGTCAAAGCCCTTCAACAAGCATTAGCAGAAACATTAAATCCTGAGAATTTGGAAGAAACCGCTGCCGGACAAGAGGTTGTCGGTGATGCAAATGCAGGAGCTGAATTCGCAGATCGTAATGATGCACGCGGAGATCCAAGCAGTTATTTAACAGGAACCGAGAGTTCTCCATTAGCAGTCACCTTAGAACCGGATAATCCTCAGACTCAGAATACTGCACCTGACGCTACAGACGATAGCTACGACCCTGAAGCAGAAAATGATGCGTTGAGTACACCGGAGGATAGTTCTCTTACCATTCTTCCCGCTACGTTATTGAGCAATGATAGTGATATCGACGGAAATACCTTGAGTATCATCGGTGTTCAGGATGCGACGAATGGAACGGTTGCCTTAGTGGATGGCAATATTGTCTTCACTCCAAATACAAACTACAATGGGCCTGCAAGCTTTACTTATACTATCTCTGACGGACAAGGAGGTAGCGATACAGCAACAGTCAATATCAATGTCACCCCGGTTAACGATACTCCGACGATCGAAGTTACCGCCAATGACTTTACCGAAGACAGCGGCGTTCTTGCAGGTGCTACCGCAGGTACGTATGTGACATCCG
>NZ_MIBT01000125.1:0-10695 GCF_001829605.1 Sulfuricurvum sp. RIFCSPLOWO2_12_FULL_43_24
GCTATTTCGACATTTACTTTTTGGGATCAGCTTCAAAATCATATTCAGCAAATTTTGCAAGTCGATGAAGAGTACAACGAAGCGATCAATAAAACTCTCGTAAATCGTGATGCCGCCGTTGTCACCATCACCGGAACCAAGCGACAAATCGACGGAGTAAAACGCTATCTCAATAAACTTGAATCTCGCATGCATTCGCAAGTGATGCTCGAAGCGCACCTCATCGAACTCACCTACAACGACTACAGCTCTATCGGAGTAAACTGGAGTGAGTTCAGTCTAGCATTAACCGGAAGCTATTCCAATGCCTACACGAATGTTGTCGGTACTGCCAATCCAATTTATAAGTTTGGTATCGATTTCAATCCTGCCGGATTGATTAACTTTCTTAAAACATACGGCGATGTTGAAGTTTTATCCAACCCTAAAATTCTAACCCTGAGCAATCAGCCTGCAGTAATCAACGTCGGGCAACAGCTCAGCTATCTTTATCAAAATGGCTCGATTGCCTCATCTGATACCCAAACTTCCGCTACAACGACCAACACCCTCGGCTCCGTTTTCGTTGGGCTTACACTTAATATTATTCCTGAAGTAACGGAAGATGGCTACATCATTATGCGAATTAACCCTATCACCAGTGAACTCTTAAATGAGTCTGAACTTAATTCTAACACTTCGACCACCGGAACAACGACACAAGCCCAACGAACAATGCCGCCGGATACCCGTGTTAAACAGATGACCTCGATCGTCAAAGTGAAAGACGCCCAAAAAGTACTTATCGGTGGACTCATTGAGAAAAAAATATCTAAAGACAATACGAAAGTTCCAGTGATAGGGGATGTCCCATTATTCGGCCGCTTATTTAATAACGATACCGATACCGTCCGTAAAAGCGAACTCTTTATCCTGATCACCCCAACCTTGATCAAGCAAGATGTTTTTCCATCCATTGATGATGCCATTTTAAAGCGGTTCAACTAAGATGTCAAAATGGCTTGAAGCGGCAGATCAGTTCGAAGAGCGACGCGACAGTCGCGATTATTTTGAGATGCAAAGTGCCCTTGGGGCGATTGAAAAAATCCACACTATTTTAAGCGGAACCTCTCGTCAACTCATTTTTTTGATCGGCGAACCGGGAAGCGGGAAAACCTTTCTTCTCAATTTTTTGTACGAACAGATGGCAGATCAACGCCATGTTATCTTGATCGAGACCCCGTTTATCACCCCTCTTAATCTCCTTTATCAACTGATTCGGCACAAAGGGATAGAACCCTATGGTGAAAATATCGAACAACTCCGCACGCAAGCGATAGAACTTTATGCTTCAAATGATCATGTCATTATGATTGACGAAGCACAACTCCTAAGTACCGAGATGAGAGAATTTATCCGTATTCTTGCCGATTCGAAAGCATTCTGGTTTATGCTGGCAATGCACAAAACTGAAGGTGAGGCCATTTTGCGTGCTCCCCATTTTAAAAGCCGCCCGCACAAAGTGATCGAACTCATACCGCTCACCCTCGTCGAAGGGAAAAACTATCTTCATCGAGAATTAATGCGCATTGGATTTTCCGAGATTATCGAAGAGATTCCCCCTAAAATGCTCAAACAAGCGCATCAAATCAGCAATGGAAATTTTCGAAATTTTAAAAAACTGTTTTACCACCTGTTTCATCTTCTTCACTACACCAACGTAAACGGTAAAACCAAATACCTTCGCCCCTCAAAATGTACCCTAACCATGGCGGCAATGGATGCGGAGCTTCTTGATGATTAATAATTTTGACAACCTTGTAGAGCGCTGCAGCAAATTACGCCGCCGCCGGATGATTCGGCTCTCGATGTTTATTACCGGAGCTATCCTCTTCCTCATTGCAATGGCTGCCCTCTATATCCAATGGACGATGTTATCACAGCCCGAAACACCGAAAAAATTGCCTCCGATTGTCCCTAAAAGCCAATATATTCCGGCAACACCATCAACACCTGCTGTACAACAGCTTCAGGCACCACTAACAGTTGTATATTCGCTGCCGATGCGAGATACTTCGAAAACACGTGCGTTTATCGTTCAACTTACCTCCAGTAAATCCTTCGCCGATATTAATGCATCGCGTCATAAAATTCCATCCAAATATCTGCCCAGTTTGGCAATTTACGCCATCAACGGATTTTATACTTTACGTTATATTGATATTTATGATCGTGCATCGTTACCGCATGCGATCGAGTATTTTAAATCCTTGGGATTCTCATCACCAACCGCTTATAAATACAATCCTGAACGTATTGCGATTTCAGAGCAAAATATCCCAAAATTAAGTGCCATACCAACTTCAATGGCCCCTATAACCAATGAGATTCCGATACCGGTTGCACCACCCGCTGCCCCCATTGCCGCACCGGCTAAAAATCTCTCCGGCAATCGTTTATTCAGTGTTCAGACCTCTACCCAAAACACTACGGCCGATTTTATCACCGCATATCGATCCAATCCGAAATACGAAACCGCATTGATCATCGCCCGTGAATTTTACACTCAGGAAAATTTTGTTGATTCCGCCATTTGGGCTAAAAAAGCGAATCAACTCAATCGTGAAGCCGAAGAAGCATGGCTTTTATACGCGAAATCGTACTACGCACAAGGGCGAAAGAGTGAAGCGATCAATATCTTGGAACTCTATCTCAACTACAAAGATTCTAAAACTGCTTCCGAACTGGTTCGGACGTGGAAACTAAACAGCACAAACTAAGGGGAAGAGGATGATCCGACAACAAGTACGATTGGGAGATTTGCTCATTTCCGAGGGGCTTATTAGCGCTGATCAGCTCGAGCATGCCCTCCAACAGCAAAAAGAGTCCGGTTACAGCAAAAAACTGGGGGAAGTTCTCGTTGATGAGGGGATGGTATCGCATAAAGAGATGGCCCTGCTCCTCTCTAAACAACTCAAAATCGATTTTGTCGACCTCTTCGGTGAAAAGATCGATTTCCAATCTCTCGCCAAATTTTCCATCTCTTTGCTCACAGCCGCCAAAGCAATCCCGTTTAAAGAAGATGAGGATTACGTCTATATCGCCACCTCCGATCCGTTAAACTTCGATGCTCTCGAAGCGCTGGAGCGTAATATCGCGACCAAACCAATCAAGGTTTTTTTATCGCTGAGCGAAGACATTGCTCATATTTTTCAACGTCTTGAAATCATCAAAAAAACTCAGAGTATCGCCGCAGAAGTTAAAAAAGAGATTAATAATGAAGGGTCCAAAGGGGTCGATGGTGATGCCAGTGCCGTTATGCAGCTCATCAATCTTATCATTAAAGATGCAGTTTTGCGACGAGCCAGTGACATCCATATCGAACCGGAGCTGCGTTCCATGTCGGTGCGAGCACGTGTCGATGGAATCTTACAAGAGACTTTCGTCTTTGATTTGGATATTTATACGGCGCTTAATTCACGCATTAAACTTTTGGGAAATCTCGACATTTCTGAACGACGGAAAGCCCAAGACGGTCGCTTTAGCCTCGATGTTGCGGGGGGAAAATACGATTTCCGTCTCTCCAGTACCCCAACCTTGTTCGGGGAATCAATCGTTATGAGGATTTTGGATCAACAAAAGATTCTTCTTAAACTTCATGAACTTGGATTTGAAAATAAAAATCTAGAGAAGTTCAATGAAATCATCCACGCACCATTCGGTATTGTCCTCATCACAGGCCCGACCGGAAGCGGTAAAACGACCACCCTTTATGCGGCACTCAATGAAGTAAAAAGTATCGAAAATAAAGTTCTCACAATCGAAGATCCTATCGAGTATCAACTTCCTCTGGTACAACAGGTTCAAGTCAATGAGCGGGTAGGCTTTAGTTTCCTCGAAGCGCTAAAATCCTTTTTACGACAAGACCCTGATATCATCCTCGTAGGGGAGATTCGCGATTTTGAAACCCTTAATTCCGCAGCACAAGCGTCATTGACGGGTCACCTTGTTTTCTCAACACTTCATACCAACGATGCGCCAAGTGCGATTGGACGGATGGTTCAGATGGGATTACAAAGCTATCTTATTGCCGATTCACTGGTCGGAATCGTTGCACAGCGATTGGTACGTAAAATCTGTAATGAATGTAAAATGGAGATTAAACCGCACAAAAATCTTCTCCGCCGTGTCGAGCGCTGGATTAGCGAAGATGCAAAATTTTATGCCGGAAAAGGGTGTCCGAAATGCAATAATACCGGTTATTCCGGGCGGATTTTGATCTCTGAAATTTTGATGGTCAATGAAACCATTGCCAAAATGGTTGCCGATGAAGCATCCAAATACGAAATTTCCCGTTATGCCCAAGAGAATGAAGGATTTGAACCGATGGTCATTGATGGACTCAGCAAAACACTACGCGGTATCACCACCCTCGAAGAGATTCTCCGTGTCACAAAAGAGCTGTAAATGAAATTTTTTCGGGTGCGATACAAACAAGGGAAACGAAAATTTTCCACAACATTTGAAGCAGCCCATAAAGCTGAAGCACTCAGAAAATTCCGTGATAAATCTCTCGGTGTACCCGTCGAAGTCAAAGAGATATCTGAACCTTTCTCGATGAAATTCGACCGTTTTAAAAAACGTTTTACCAATCCGATCCAAAACCGACGGGTCAAAGATGAAGCCTACATCACCTTTTTGGATCAACTCTCTACAATGCTCGATGCAGGGATGCCGATCAATACCTGTCTGGCGGAAAGTATCAACGATACCCAAGACCCGATGCTCAAAGCTATTTTTACCACCGTACTTCAAGATATCGAAAGCGGACTCAGCCTCAGTAAATCTGTCGTCAATTATCAAAAACAGCTGGGAAGTTTATCATTGTCGATGTTTGAACTCGGAGAGCAAACCGGAACTCTCAGCAATGCCATTACCAAACTCTCCGCCATCTTGCAGCAAATATTCGATAATCGCCAGAAGCTCAAAAAAGCAACAAGGTATCCTCTCTTTATCATTGTAGCGATGAGTATCGCTTTTACCGTAGTGATTACCTTCGTGGTTCCCCAATTTCAATCTTTTTTTGAACAATCGGGGATGGAGCTCCCCTTCCCGACCAAGCTCCTCTTATGGACTGAACACGCAATCACAACTTATGGCCCCTATATCATGGTAGGAGCCATCTCTTTATCCGTATCGTTTAGTATGGCATATGCCAGGAACCCAAAACTCCGCCTTAAAACCGATCAATATTTTCTTCGGATTTACATTGTCGGCAAAGTAACCTATTATGCGATGATCGGACGTTTTATCTATCTGTTCAACGTCCTCACCGATGCGGGAATTCCGATGATCGATGCACTCGAAATTGCTATGGGTGTCGTGGATAACACCTATATCAAACAAGAACTTCGGAAAATCCCTGTTGCCATCGAGGATGGCCGCTCCTTAGCCCAGGGTTTTAATGAAAGCGGACAATTCGAGGGGATGATACTGCAAATGATCAAAGCGGGAGAGAGCAGCGGATCATTGGGAAAAATGCTGGGTAAAGTAAATCGGGTGTATAATAACCGTTATGACTATATTGTCGATAATGTTGCTACTTTAATCGAGCCGATTTTGATTGCCGCAATCGCCGGATTTGTGCTACTATTGGCACTCGGGATCTTTTTACCGATGTGGTCAATGGTCGATATCGCAGGATAAACAATGGAACTTGAAACCGGAACCATCAGCGTCGCTATAATGAGTACGATTATCCTCGCATTCGGGCTATGGATTATTCATAAAATAACCAATATTTAAAGACCTTCTTCAATCTTTTGGATAATATTTTCTGCCCCGTTAGGGTGGATCAATTGACCCAAGGTTTCACTTTTAGAGCGTATGTCAGAGTTAATCGCTGCTTGAAGTTTAAATACCAAACCATCCTGTTGACGCTCACACCACCCTGCATTATGATCAATGATATAACGGGCATTATGGTATTGGTGATCCCCTGCCGCACTCGGATAAGGGATATAAAATGCAGGGACATTCGAAGCACATAACTCCCATAGGGTACTTGCCCCCGACCTGCTTACCGCAAAATCACTCCGCCCGATCAGTTCAACAATTTGGTTGGTAAACCCATACACTTCCGCATTAATCCCCAACGCATGATAGGCGGCTCGGACACGTTCTTCTTCTTTGATTCCGCATTGATGGATAATATGCATAGCACCATGATCCAGCCATGGTGCTATCTCAAGGGCTAAATCATTAATGAACTTCGCTCCCTGAGAGCCTCCGAGGAAAATAACCGTTTTAATGCTGTCACGAATACGCGCATTTTGAAAATAACGTTCATTGACCGGATAATCGCAATGATTTTCACCCTCTTCATACGAGCTGTAAAACCCTTTGGCATACCCTCGGAGCAATCGGTTCAATTTACCGGTAACGGCGTTTTGTTCATGAATATAGAGAGGTGTTTTGGTAAGCAAGGCAGCCAATGCCGCCGGTGCCGCCGAAAAACCGCCGACACTGACGACTGCATCGGCGTTAAAATCGGCTATCACTTCTTTTGACGCTGCCACCGCTTTGAGGATTTTCCACAATGCCCCCAGTTTAGCAAAACCGCGTTTATTGACAACCCCCGTTGTCTCTAAAAAATGGGTTGCTTCAAAAAGGGTACTCTCACCAAACCATTGACGATCCTGACCTGAAGTCGAACCGATAAAGACGACACGATGACCTCTAGCTTTAGCCGCCTCAGCAAGCGATAAAGCAATAACCAAATGTCCGCCTGTCCCCCCGCCCGTAAAGATAATATTCATTTTTTATCACCCGATTTGTATTCTATTTTTTTAGAGAGCATCAGCACCATCCCGATGGCAACCGAAGAAGCCATCATCGCCGATCCCCCGTAACTCAAAAACGGTACCGAAATCCCTTTAATCGGCGTTAATCCACTGATACCGTACGCATTGACCATAAAGGCAAAAGTGATTAACAAGCCGACTCCGAGGCTAAAGAGATAAGCCGTATCGTTATGGGAACGGTTGGCTATTTTAAAAAGGCGGTGTAAAAGTGCAATAAATAAAAAGGTAACAAAAACGACTCCGATAAATCCGAATTCTTCCGCAATCCCCGCGAGGACAAAGTCGGTATGCACCTCACTCAAAAATCCGAGCTTAAACGTACCGCCGCCAAGACCGGTACCGAATATCCCTCCATTATGAATGGCATTGAGAGAATGTCCGATTTGGTACGCTTCTTCCCCGTTTTCAATTCGTAAATGCTGAGCTATCGATTCAGGGAAAATCGCCAAAATCGTATTTTGGGCCGTTGCCCACCATGACAAAATACGATCAATTCGGTGTTGAGACGTAACAATCAAAAAGATAAATGCAATCAATGAACCGACAATCAAGGTCATAAAAAACCGGAAACTGCTCCCGGCAAAAAAGAGCATGACCGCTAGAGTCAATGCCAAAACGACAACCTGCCCCAAGTCATTTTGTAAAATTGCGATTAAAAACATGGCTAAAATAAAAATAGCGGCATACGGAGCTACCCGCTTAAATTCTTCTAAAACCCCCATATTTCCATGATGACCGAGTTTGCGGGAAAAGCTCCATGCCAAAAAGTAGACAAATCCGATTTTAAAAAATTCTACCGGAGCAAGTGAAAACCCAAACAGTTTGATCCACCGCTTTGCTCCTCCCACTTCACTAACCAAAGATGCGGGGAGAAAAGGCATTATGATCATCAAAAGCATCCCCCCGAAAAATAAGGTGAGACCCAAGCGATGGAGCCACACGTCAGGATCGAGCTGCGCCAAAGACCACATAAACAAAATAGAGATAATAGCAACGGCCAATTCACGTAAAACGAAATGAAAATCGTTGTACTCAAATAAAATGACCGTATAAGCTGAAAGGGTATAGGAGCAAATAACCCCTATCGTAATCAATGCAGTCGTTAAAAGAAATAATTTTTTATCAGGCATTTTTGCGCTTATAATGTATAATTTCTAGGATTATATCGTTCTTTAGTCTAGAGTTCGATAAAAGAGTTTGGAATGTTTTTTGCTTTGGTATACAAACATCACAAAGAAAGGGGATCAAATGGGTATCAAAATTTCACGAGCACATGATTTGATGGAAAGTTCGATGAATTATCGCGCTGCACGCCAAGACATGATTGCCGGAAATATTGCCAATGCCGATACCCCTTTTTATCGTCCCAGAGATATCCGATTTGAAGAAGTTTTAGAGCAAAAAAGTGCTTCGCTTTTCGCGGATAAAGGACAAACGTTATCCATGAGTCGTACCGATGGTTCACATCTATCAGGCGCTGACACTGCCTCTTCTTCCAAACCAACCACCTTCTTTCGAGACGGTCATATGGCGAGAAACGATGGAAACAGTGTCGATTTGGATGTCGAAACGACTGAAATGGCAAAAAATTCAACGATGTTCAATGCGCTCACTGCCGCACTCAAAAAAGATTCCGCTATTTTCAGAAGCGTCATTGATGCTAGTGGCAAAACTTCGTAAGGATAAAAAATGGCATTTTTAAATAGTTTTGATATCAGCGGATACGGATTATCGGCTCAACGCGTCCGTGTCAATACCATCAGTTCCAACATTGCCAATGCCCAAACCACCCGTACCGATGAAGGCGGCCCCTACCGTCGTCAAGAAGTTGTCTTTAAAGCCATTGATTTTAACAAAGCCTACAATCAAGCATTAGAGAATGAAACCACAGCCCTTGGCTACAGCGACCCGCTCAAAGAGGGGTTATCAGGGCTAAAACCAAACCCAGCCATTATGAGTGTTATCGTGGATAAGATCACCCGTGATGATGCATCACCAAAAATGAAATATGACCCTTCACATCCTGATGCGGATGCAAATGGGTATGTTGCCTATCCCAATATTAATCCTGTCATCGAAATGGCCGATTTAGTCGAAGCAACACGATCATACCAAGCGAACGTAGCCGCGTTTGAAAGCGCAAAAAATATGGCGTCCAGCGCCATCAGTATTTTACAAGCATAAAGAAGGATAGACCTTAATGCCCAATATTCAATCAATCAAATCTCTCTCAACCGCCGACTTACTCGCAAACAAAAGCGGCAATCCAGTCGAGAGCAACAGTACTGATTTCGCACAAGAGCTTAAAAATGCTCTCGGTAACGTCAATCAGATGCAGGTTGACGGAGAGAAAGCCATGAGCGATATCGCAACCGGAAGTGTCAAAGACCTCCATCAAGCGGCAATTGCCATCGATAAAGCTGAAATCAGTATGAAACTGATGCTCGAAGTACGAAATAAAGCTCTAAATGCGTACAAAGAAATTACCCGAACGCAAATGTGATTTAGCCTTAATTCATGCGCCATTCTAATAAATCAAAAAAGATACTTGCCCTTTTCCTCGTTCTGATGCTCGGTTTCATCATCTTTTTAACGGTGATGCTTTATACCGCGCTTCACGATAGGGATATCCCCTCTATTTTTTCCGAAGATACCGCAAAAGCACAACGCGGCTCAATCATCAGTGCAGATGGCTTCAACATTGCTACAACCCAAAAACTCTACAAAGCGGTCGTCAACACCCGTAACATCGATCCCGATAAAGAGGAGCTTTTTATTCAGCTTTTCAGTATCTACAGCGCAATCGAGCCTAATGAAATCCGCCAACGTCTCCATACCCGAAAAGGCTCCGTTACCCTTAGCTACCATATCAGTCCAAAAGAGGCTATGTACCTCAAAACTCTATCGTTCGAGCTGCGCCGTCTCGGGGTTTTCATCGAATACGAAACTCCAAATGGCGACCGTATTTTACAAGGACTCAATATTATCGAAAGCGGTGAAGCACGTAGCTATCCTTACGGCAATCTTCTTACTCCCCTCTTAGGTTACCCGCGTAAGATGGAAGAAGATGGATACACACGAGTATACGGAATCAAAGGGTTAGAAAAATTTTTCGATGAAGAGTTGAACCCTCAACAAAACCGAACCCAAAAAGCCCTGCGTGACGTTAACGGCTATCTGATTTTGAACAAGCAAAGTGATGTCAAACGCCAAATCAACGGCCTCACCGTCAAACTCAATATTCCCATTACCCTCCAAGCGCGAGTCGAAGCAGTTACCGACCGTATCAAAGAGCAGCTCAAAGCCGATGAGATTATCGCAACGGTTATGGATTCAAAAACCGGTAAAATTATTGCTCTGGCAAGCTCAAATCGTTTTGATCCTAGCCATATCCGTACCGCCGATTACCCTTCGTTAAATACCAATGCCATTGAATACAGCTTTGAACCGGGATCGGTTGTAAAACCCATTATCTTTTCTCTCTTGCTTGACCGTGGACTTATCAACCCGTACGATATGGTTAACGGCCATAACGGACGCTTTACGATGGGACGAAAAACGATTGTGGATGAGCATGCCTTTCATATGATCAGCGCAGAGGATGTCATCGTCCACTCTTCCAATATCGGAATTGCCCAATTGGCGCAAAAACTCAATGGAGAAGAGTTTACAGAAGGGCTCAAACGGTTTGGCTTTACCCATTTTAGCGGCATTGACCTACCGTACGAAAAACGGGGATCTATCCCAAGCTCAGCTCAGCTCAATAATTATCTCTATAAAGCGATTACCTCTTACGGTTATGGAATGCGCTCAAACGCCATGCAAATGATCAAAGCCTATAATGTTTTCAACA
>NZ_MIBT01000126.1:0-36391 GCF_001829605.1 Sulfuricurvum sp. RIFCSPLOWO2_12_FULL_43_24
GAGTAGGAAAGCGGCTGAATCCACCTCCCTGCTAAGGAGACGTACTGGCAACGGTACCGAGAGTTCGAATCTCTCCTCGTCCGCCACAGAGATCCTCTATAACAAACTTCACACGAGAAGAACTTTCATCCTATCACATTCATATCACTCATATTCCTCTTTTTAAACAATAGATTAATAACGTTCTAAAAGTAAGCTATACTAACAAAAATTATTTTCTGGACAACTATGAGCGATCCTATAACCAATCGAATCAACGTACTCATAAAAAAAACTTACTATCATTATGAACGATTTCAAGTCAATTCAACGTTTGCAATTCTCTACCATGCAAACTCTTTAAGTCTTGTAGAACTGTCAAACTATGTTAGAATTTCTGATCACTTGATACAGTTAGATGAAAATCACTACTTTATTATTTTTGCATTTACCACGCAAGACAATGCATACAAAGCATCTCAAAATATTATTCACAATTTGGATAACCATTTTAATGCTGCCACTACCTGCATTGCACTCGATACGTTTAATCCGACGAAATCTCCGTTAAGCGTTATAAACCGATTGATGCAGATTTTAGCTGAAACCCGTAAGAATCCTTTTATTCGAATCGAAACTGAAGATATCCTCGACCGATAAAAAGGGTATAAAGAGAAATCATGGCTAATCTGCTTGCCCTCTTCGTCATTGTCGCTGTAGGGTATTGGGTCATGATGATCATTTCTCGTAAAAAGCGGGAATTAGCGAATAAAGAATTCCTGCAAAAAGAACAATTTCTAAAAGAGACCCAATCCCTCCTAAAAGCTGAAACACCTTCTGTTGTATCACCCCTAAAATCGCAAACATTCCAGCCCATAGCGCATGGAGATTTCCGTCAAAAAGTGAGTACGTATTTCATGGAGCAAGGTTATTCACTAACAGAATCACCGAAAGCGAAAGGGATAGATCTAATCGGAGTAAAAGAGAAAGAGTTATTACTTATACGAAGTGAAAATATTCTCAAAGAGGTAAAAAAACTCGATTTGCAACTATTTATTTCAGAATGCAGCGTGTATATCGATCATAATCCAATGTTAAAAAGCCGATCAGTTATACGTATCTACGCTACTAACCGTCCTATTACGGAAGAAGCGCAAACTTTTGTGCGGGAAAATCCCGCATCATTACGTTTGATCGAAGATATTTAAAAATCATTAACGATCGTGCGGATTACCGTGGCCTTTGTTTCCATTTCCACGATCGTCCCGTGAATCTTTACGATCTTCTCTGCGATCCTCTTTCAGTTCACGTCGATCCTCACGAATCTCTCTGCGGTCTTCACGAATCTCTTTGCGATTGTCACGGTAATGTCGATCGATACGATCATAATGATCGCCGCCACGACGACGCTCAATCACCTCATCAGGGCTGATACGATGATAATCGGAGAGAAAGTGGACATTGACCAAATCTACAATCTCACGGTCATGTAAACGGTGTTTTTTATGATATCCATAGGCTTTACCGTATGGTGGACCGTACGCTCGGCGGGTATCTACAACATAAATACTTCGAGGATCAAGCCCAAGACGAATGGTAATATCCCACCAACTCTGACCTCGTAATCGTAAATCAATGATAAATCCAACATCCCGATGCGCATGCCGTGCAAGATAATAGGCTACCCCTACCTCTTCTCGCGGAATTCGTCGTTCAACTACGATCACCTCCTGATAAGGGACACGGTAATAGTCTCCAATGGAAAGGGAAAACCCATCAATTCCTCTATCCGAACCTGAAACCCCTATATCAAAATTTGCTCCGAAAAGAAGGGTTCCGGCTAACATAAAAGCATACGCTGTTGTTTTCATAATGACTCCTTTGAGTGTAATAGGAGTATTGTAACAGTTATTTGTGTATTAATAGTGAATACTAAAGAGTTGTAGAGCGATGGATTTTAAATATTGTTGACAAAATAGCGGCCAACGCCTTCCACCAAACCATCAACCATCCAACGTTGATATTTTTCATCCGCAATGCGTGCCGATTCATCAGGATGACTTATATAACCCACTTCCAACAGTACTGCCGGCATTTGCGCACCGACCAAAACCCAAAAAGGGGCTTCGCGGACACCGTTGTCGTGAACATAAGGAAACTGCTTTCTCAAACTGCCAAGCATCCCTTTTTGTAAGTCTATCGCCATTTTATTCGAAGCAATAATTTTTTCTTTGTTCAAAAAACTCAAAAAGCTGAGTTTTCCATATTGACCCATCTCTTCCATCTCTTCGGAGTTCTCGAGCGCCGCAACCCGCATGGAGCGCTCACTTCGTGTCGGTGAAAGAAAGTAGGTTTCAATTCCTTGTGCTCCGTTTGGATCAGACGTTTTAGGAATAGAATTGGCATGAACCGAGATAAAGAGATCCGCTTCTTTGTTGTTTGCAAATTTGGTACGGTCTTTGAGTTCAATAAACGTATCATTTGTCCGAGTCATATAAACGGTATAACCAAGTGCACGAAGTTTTTCACTGAGCTGGTTCGATATCTGCAAAACAACCTCTTTTTCCATAAAACCGTTTCCGATAGCTCCGCTGTCTTTTCCCCCGTGCCCTGGATCAATGACAATAATTTTTTTGCTTCGGTCTCTCGGAGTCACACTGATCAATGGAGGAAGTGCGGCAACCAATGGAGGTTCTTGTACCTCAGGTTTAGCAACAACAGGCGTTGCAAGAGGAGGAGTCGTTTTAGAAGTCTCTACGGAGAGATCGATATAAAGGGACGTCCCTTTAGCGATAGGTTTGATCGAAATCGCTTGATTATGTTCAATAACCAGACGTAGTGTTTTAGAATCAAACTGAGCCATTTTAATGCGATTAATACTTTGGTGTTCTAGCGTTTGAGTTTTGGAGAGCGTAGATGAATCGATATCGATAATGTATCGGAACCGCTGTTTATCGGCTTCGATGATTTTGGACATTCGAACTTCCGACGATTGTATCGGAGTATCAAAAAGAAGCTCCAGCCCTTTGTCTTTCCACTGCGCATTCAAAAGGCGGTGACGCATGGTGAGAGATATTTCATCTGTGCGCTGAATCGGTTCAAGCTTGATCATTTTTTCAGGTTCAGGGGTATTGAATTTACTCGCTACCAATGCGGGTTTGAATGTTTTGTCATAAATCACCGAAGGAACGTCTACCGAGTGTTTCGGAATTTCGGCAATAGCTTGTGTTTTTATAAGAGGCTCAGCTTTTTTGACTGACTTTTTAATCTTCGCCAAATCCGTTTGGTATTTGCTCACATCAATGCCAAGCTTTTCTCCCCCCGCAACAATCCCCTCTAAAGCTTCATTGGCTACTACACTGTTTTTATCCAACGTCGCTCGGAGATAAATGGTTTTAAACTCATTGTACCCTCGGAACTGTTCAATCTCGTCACTGCTTTGAAGTGCCTTTTTGGCCGATTCCAGACGTGCATTATCGTTTGCACCCAGCAAAGTAAAAATCAATAAAGCGAGAAAAACAATACGACTCAGCACGCGCTTACTTACTCCCCGTGAGTAAGTTTTTCCATCAATTCTTTGACGGAGATGATTTTATCGATACGATATCCATTGCTTCCCGAGAAGAACAATCCAAGCTCTTTATCTCCCAAATAGGCGTCACTCAAACGGTCTGCAATACAAAACCCGACCTCTTTAGCTTCAACACCGCGATTACACGGTGCGACACAGTTAGAGATACATTTGATAGAAGGACCGGTTCGAGTATCGATAAGATCGCGTAAATGAGTACGAACGCCGCGTGCTGGATATCCGACCGGGGATTTCATTAAAGTGATATCCTCTTTTTTAGCTGCGAGGAGAACCTCTTTGAAATTCTCATGGGCATCGCACTCAAAGGTTCCGATAAAACGAGTCCCCATTTGAACACCCGCTGCACCCAATGCCATCATTGCATCAATATCGTTCTTATCCCAGATTCCACCGGCAGCAATAACCGGCATACCGCCCCATAAAGCCGCTTCTTCCACTACTGGAGCGACAAGGTTCTCGAGTTGATACTCTTCCATTGCACATTGCTCATACGTAAAACCTTGGTGTCCGCCGCTGAGAGGACCTTCAAGAATAACCGCATCAGGAAGACGGTTATAACGCTTTTGCCAACGTTTACAGATAATCGAAAGTGCTTTTGGAGAGGAGACGATCGGGACCAATGCAACATTGGGATAATCGGCTGTAAACTCAGGCATATTGGTCGGAAGACCGGCACCGGTAATAATGATATCCACTCCTGCTTCACACGCATCGGTTACCACACGGCCGTAATCGTTGATCGCATACAAAATATTGCATGCCAACGGAGCATCTCCGCAGATTTTACGGGCATTTTTAACAATTGCATGCAGCCCTTTTTTGGAATAAAAATTCTCGGCATCCAACGGACGATTAGCAATTAATTTATCCGCATGTACTTTATTTTCATAATATCCTGTTCCAACCGAACTGATTACCCCAAGCCCCCCTTCAAAAGAGACGGCTCCGGCAAGTTTATCCCAGCTGATACCGACACCCATTCCACCTTGAACGATAGGAATTTTAATGGTGTGCTTGCCGATTTGAATTGGTTTGAAGCTCATTGGGTTACCTTTAATCGCGCAAATTTTCGTTTTCCGACTTGAAGGATGTACTCACCCAGTTCAAGTCGGTATTGCTCATCGCTTAGTTTGTTTTGATCGATTTTAACAGAGCCTTGCTTAATCTCCCGACGGGCTTGAGAAGTAGATGGACTTAGAGCGCAATCGACCAAAGCTTTTGCAATCCAAATCGGCCCTTGAAGAGTAAATTCATCCATTTCACTCGGAATTTCGCTCTGTGCATGAACCCGTTCAAACTCAGCTTGAGCACCCAAAGCGGCTTCGTTAGAGTGGAAACGCTCCGTAATTTCCAGAGCCAACGCCTCTTTCACTTTTTTCGGATGAAGCGAGCCGTTTTCTACTCCGGTTTTAAGCGCTTCAATCTCATCAAGGCTTTGAGTACTCAAAAGTTCATAATAACGCCACATTAATGTATCGCTAACACTGAGTATTTTTCCAAACATCTCATTCGGTTCATCCGCTACCGCAATGTAGTTCCCCAGCGATTTAGACATCTTTTGAACACCGTCAAGACCCTCTAAAATCGGCATCATTAATACCGCTTGTTCTTTACCGATCTCATACACCCGTTGCAAATGGCGGCCCATAAGCAAGTTGAATTTCTGATCTGTTCCACCGATCTCGATGTCACTGCGCAGATGAACACTGTCATACCCTTGGAGCAACGGATATAAAAATTCGCTAATGGAGATCGAGATTCCTGCTTTGTGGCGTTTGTCAAAATCATCGCGTTCCAACATCCGTGCAACGTTATAGGTGGTAGTGAGTTCCAACATTCCCGCCGCACCGAGAGGATTAATCCAATCAGCGTTAAAAACAACCGTCGTTTTTTCAGGATCGAGGATTTTAAACACTTGAGTTTTATAGCTTTGGGCATTTTCTTGAATCTGAGCCGGAAGTAGTTTCTTTCGGGTTTCACTTTTCCCCGTTGGGTCACCGATCTGCGCAGTAAAATCACCGATCAAAAACTGAATATGCCCTCCAAATTTTTGAAACGCCGCGAGTTTTTGAAGAAGAACCGTATGTCCCAAATGCAAATCGGGTGCGGTCGGATCAAATCCTGCTTTGACCGTATAGGTTTCCCCTTTTTCAAAATAATTTTTGAGGAGTGTTTCGAGTCGTGCTTCATCGATAATTTCGGCAGTGCCGCGTCTAATTTCTCGTAATGCTGTTTGAATCATGATTTATCCTTGGCTTCGGTACGCATCATCCGTCCGAAAAAATTGTATGATTTTCCCTTTTTTCTCCAATTTGGAGCGCAGGCGATTGATATCTGCCTCAAGGGTTTGGAATTCCATTTCACAGTACTGCGTATGTTCCGATTTTTCCTTACCCAGTTCGATACTGTTGATATCCGCCCCCATTTTTGCCATATAGGTGAGCAAATCGGCGAGGACCCCTTTTGCACTTTGCATGCTTATAATAAGGTGGTAACGAAAATAATGCTGTGCCTTCCAGCGCACAAACACCATCGGCTCTCTGCGATCGATCATCCCTGCGGCATTTTTACACATTTTATGGTGAATATGGGCTTTTCCATCTTGCAAAAATGCAACAATTTCATCCCCTGTTTTTGGATGACAGCAATAATCAAATACTGCGTCACTTACGTTATTGTTAGAGTAGACTTCCAATGATGCAAACACATACGGTTTAACTCTAAAGCGATTACGGGATAAAAAGGCACTAAAGCGGTTGTTTTCACCCAATTCTTGGGTAAAACGGTTCACCGTCTCTTTGACTAAATCGAGCTCGCTCGGGATACGATGACGCTGTTCTTCCAAATGCGTTTCACTGAACAACTCCTCAATACGAACAGGATCCATATTAAAAATAGTGCTCAAAATATTGATACCCGATTCAGTATCAATCGCACGAATACGCTGATTGCAATTGGCCCGCATACTTGCTTTGGCTCGAGAGGTTTTAACGGCATCGATCCAACTGCATCGGTTGATTTTTTTCGATCCCGTCGTAACTTTAACGATATCGCCGTTATGCAATTCACTCAGAAGCGATGCTTTTTCTTTATTGATCAAACACCCCTCGGCACTATCACCGATCTCGGTATGTACCGCATACGCAAAATCGAGTGCCACCGCTCCGCGAGGAAGGGTAAAGGGTTTTCCTTTCGGAGAAAAAACACTGATATCTTCGCTGAAAAGATCATTTTTGATCAGTTCGTAAAATGCTTCGACCGATTCATTTTGATACTGAAGATTATGAAGCCAATCGAGACTGATCGGGTTGTTCCCGCCACTTTTGTACTTCCAGTGTGCCGCAACACCGAGTTCTGCCGTTTTATGCATCTCGTACGTACGAATCTGCACTTCGAAAATTGCGGTCGAGTCAAATACACTCGTATGCAATGTCTGATATCCGTTCTCTTTTGGAATCGAAATATAGTCTTTGAAACGTGAAGATAGCGGCTGAAAATTCAGATGAACCAATCCTAAAACACGGTAGCAGTCAATCGGCTTTTTGACCAATATACGGATCGCCAAGAGATCAAGAATTTCATCGATACTGATCCCTTTACGCTGCATTTTAAGATAAATCGAGTAGTGGTGTTTGACACGGCTTATTATCTCAAAATCGTCTTCATTAAACCCGTTTTCCAGCATCATCTTGGTCAGTTTTTCGCAAAAATCACTCAAACGCGTATTGATAGAGCGGAAGTTCTCCTCCATATACATATCAATAGCCTGTTTTTCTTCGCTAAAAAGATACTGAAAACTCAAATCTTCCAACAAATTTTTGAGAAAAGAGATTCCTAAACGGCTCGCAATCGGGGAGTAAACAACAAGAGTTTCTTCGGCGATACGATGCTGTTTCGCTGGTGCCAAAGCCCCTAAAGTCAGCATGTTGTGAAGGCGATCGCACAACTTTACGACCAATACACGAACATCTTCGATCGATGCGATGAGCATTTTTCGAAATGACAGTGCCGAAACGACCAGTTTTTCATCGGAGTTCGACGGGATCAGCTGGGCATCACGAATCGTATCGATCTTCGTCAATCCCTCTACCAAATGGGCAACATCGTCCCCATAATCACGTGAGATTTCTTCGATCGTAATATGGGTATCTTCCACCACGTCATGCAGCAGTGCAGCGATGACCATCGCTTCATCACCGGTCATATTGGCAACTATTGAGGCGACTAAAACCGGATGGACAATGTAGGGCTCACCGCTTTTACGAAATTGATTATGATGAGCTTGTTTTGAAAAGGTGAGTGCGTTTTGAATCGCAATAGAGGGGTTGATATGTTTATAGAGGTGTGCTACTGCACCCTCAACATCATTGATTCCGGTTACTTTTTCTATGTCGATGGTATTCAATGATGCCGCTTTAAGTGAAAATTAGTCTCGTGGTACGAAACCTTTGATAGAAATAAGCCCTTCAGCAATTTCCATCAAAGCGATATCCGCTGTTTTAGCTTTTTTAACATCCACGTTTAATTTTGTCGTCGCTCCGTTTAGAAGTTCTTCAGAGCGTTTTGCGACAGCGATAGCCAATTGGTAACGGTCGATATTAGCAGTTTCAAGTGCTTTTGCAGTGAGTTGTTCGAGTCTCATGGTTGATGTCCTTTTAGGTTTATTTTACGATAGAGCAACGTGACAAGTTACCCTGACTAATTTCGAGAAGATTGCCCGGTGTGAACATATCACATACGATGATCGGCAACTTGTTTTCTTTCGCCAATGCGATAGAGGTATCGTCCATTACTTTGATATGATCTTGTAATGCTTCCTCATATCCTAGAGCAGGAAGTTTGATCGCATCATCAAACTTCTTAGGATCTTTGTTATAAACACCGTCTACTTTGGTCGCTTTGATAATAACTTCAGCTCCAATTTCAATCGCACGAAGGGTCGCGGCAGTATCGGTAGTAAAAAACGGATTCCCGGTTCCTGCGGCGAAAATCACCACACGACCGCGTTCCAAATGACGGGTTGCACGACGGACGATAAACGCTTCGGCAATTTGTTCCATCTTGATCGCGCTTTGAACACGAACCAGCATTCCTTCATGTTCACATGCTTCTTGCATAGCGATTGCATTGATTACCGTTGCCAGCATTCCCATATAATCACCTGAAGTTCTACGGATAATTCCATCTGCTGCTGCCGTAACACCACGAATGATATTACCGCCACCGATAACGATCCCTACTTCTATCCCTGCATCAACGAGTGTTTTAATCTCACCCGCAATAAATTTGAGAATTTTCGTATCGATACCGTGACCGTTCTCACCCGCCAATGCCTCACCGGAGAATTTTACCAAAACACGTTTATAGCCCATACAACTCCCTACAAAGCATCTCAGATGTGCCCTTTAAATTACGCGTATTATACTTTATTGTCGCTTTAAGGTTGCTTTGATTACACTAAGCAAATCATAAGAGAAGGAAAAATAGGGGTGAAGGTGTTCGATACGATTAGAGCATGGTTAAGTCCAACCCGGATGCATCGCGCACCACAGTATGGACGAGGGACGCATGCTCTCCCTAATCACAATGAAAAAGAGCTGTTTGATCGGGCGTCAGAAGCGTTTATTCAGGGTGATATTTTGAGCGGATATACATTTTTTCTCTCTTCCTTGATCCACCAAAATGATCCATTTTCCATACCGCACCTAAGTATTGAGCGTACCGATGAAATGATCCGTTTTAGCCTTTATCAAGGATATGCACTGATCAAAGGAACCGTTACTCCGACCTCGCTGGAAGCGTATGCCGATATTGCTCTGAGCGAGAAACTGCATGTAGCGATTAAACGCCGTTTTTTAGAACGTGATTTTCAACTTACTTACTGCCGTTTTAGTCACAGCGAGGGGATCATAAAACTCTCCATTCGTCTCGACAATGGTACAATCACTCCCCAAAAAATCTTTTTTCCGCTTCGAGAAATTGCCTTGAATGCCGATTTTGAAAAAGAGTTTATTGCCGGTGAATTTGATGAGTCCGCACTGTTGGACACCGAACATCTCCTCCCGATCTCGCAGAATAGAATCAAATCGAATTATACTTTTATGCACCAGTGGATCAAAGAAACAAGACAAAGTCTGATAGGTCTTTTATCGAATGATAATACGGGCATGGTCTCCTTTAGCTATCTTGCCTTATTGCTTCAAATCGATTATCTCTTCCTCCCTCATAAAAAAATGGCCAAAAATATCAGTGAAAAAATAAACGGCTACTTTATGGATGATGAGAAGCTGACCGAAGATAAAAATGCTGATTTGGAACAATATTTGAGCGAGCTTGAATCAATGGATATTGAATCTTTCACAACCCAATTTTACCATTGTGCCTACACCTTTTCCCCGTTCGATCAAGCGATGCACGATGAGATTGCCGCCTTTATCGACGAATCACTAAACAAAGTGCGCTGGTACAAAAATAACCGATCCAACTACGTTATAACCGTCATTTATCGTTATATCTCCCTCTATATTCTCTACAACTACGGTCTGCACCCTTCACTGCGTGCACTGTTTCATTTGCATGTCGAAATCTACGCCTCTGATTTTTTCAAAACTGCAGGAGAAACGCCGTTGTACGATCCGCGTACCCAAACGTTCAAACAAAATCTGATTGCGCAACGTGTCCGTGAATCGATAGAGCCGTATGCCGACCGCTACAAAGGGCTTCAGAGTTTTGCCGAACATCTCAATTACAGTGATTTAAACCATTTCAGCCAAAGTTTTTATCTCCAAATCAAAAATCTCGATTATACGGAAGTGTAAATGTGAACAGTGCCACCCAAAAAATGGTCGAACAAACGATCGAGAGTATCGTCCAAATTACCAATCCTTACGGAAGCGGAAGCGGATTTCTCATTGACGGTCTTATCATCACCAATTCCCACGTAGTAAGCGGTCTTAAAGAGGTGCTTATCAGTACCAAAACACTCCCGAAAACAATCGGAACCGTTATCTATGACGATCCCGCTTTCGATTTGGCCTTTATCCGATCCCCAATCCTGATTGAGCATAAAAATCCGTTGATCCTCTCCTCACAAAGTGTACAAGATGGAGACAACGTTATCGCCATCGGGCACCCCTATGGTCTCAACTACTCCACCACCGAGGGGATTGTGTCCAAAGCTACAAGGCTGCAAGGAGAAGTGGAATACATCCAGTTTGACGCGGCGATCAATCCCGGAAACAGCGGCGGGCCGCTTCTGAATGAATCAGCAGAGGTGATCGGAGTCAATACGTTTATCATCCAAAATTCGAACAATTTGGGGTTTGCCCTCCCCGCATATACCCTCAAAGAAGCCCTCGATCAGTTTAATGCTCTAAAAACCGAAGATGTTATTCGATGCGGTTCGTGCAAAAATTTGATCCATGAAACCTCTATCAAAAATGATTATTGCCCTAAATGCGGCACAAAACTCGAAGTAGCCAAACGCCGACGCGAAGGGTATAAACCCTCCGGTGTCGTAGCGTTGATTGAGAAGATTCTGAAAGCTTTGGAGATCAATGTTACACTTGCTCGACGGAGTCAAAGAAGCTGGCGATTTGAGATCGGAAAAACCCGTATCGACATCAATTACTATGATAACGGAATCATCATCGCCGATTCAGCCCTCTGTCGTATCCCACAGGAAAATATCGAAGAGCTGTACGATTTTTTACTCTCTGAGAACAGTGTTCTAGAGCGGCTCCAATTTTCAATCAACGAAAATACGGTCTATCTCTCCTACATCATCGTCGATTCTTCTTTGAGCGAAGAATACGGCACTGCGGCATTACGCAAACTTTTTGACAATGCACCCCGATATCAAGCCCTATTGCTTAGTCAGTTTAAAGCGCTGGAACCGAAGTTCGATGAGTTTGAATAAAAAAATCTAACTCATCAAAAAAGAGCACCCTCTTCTTTTTTCTCAATCAACGATTGAATCGTCACGAGAATTTTTTCTAATTCCCCTAGTGTTTCGATGATAGTATTGAGAATATTCATCGCATTTTCTTCATTCTCTTCGTAGTCATGGGCGATTTCATTCCGAATTTCACGTAGCATAAACCATTCGTCTACATCAACGATATTAAGTTTTTCGAGCTGATGCAAGATATCCAAAAAAGGCTTATCGACATTCTCCCCCTGAGCCAACAAAAAAGCTTTAAAGAGCTTAGCCCCGATTCCGTCTTGGAGTTTTGAAAAGCGATAAATCACCTGATCTGCATAAGCGATATTTTGGACATTATCAATAAGCTCTCGGAAGTTTTCTAGCGTGATCGGAAATGTATATTGTTTCGACAACTCATCAAAAGCGTTGCGAATTCTCCGTAAATGGATGAAATTTTCATTCAACGTTTTGAGGAGTTTAGCGTGATAGACTAAAGCAGAATCGCCCATTTACGCGCCTCCTGTTCGATAAGTCTGCTCTCATCTTCATTGAATATCAAATCGATTTTTTGATCCCCCAAATCACGTTTCACCTTGGATAAAAAGGTAATTTTTCGTTTAAAAAGATCGGATTTATCCTCTGTTTCGAGGTACAGATCGATATCGCCGCCCCGTTTTGTATCATCGGTTCGTGATCCGAAAAGATAGAGGTGAGAGTGTGGGAAAAGGGCATTGCAATGTTTCGTGAGAATCTGATGTTCGTATTCGCTCAATCGCATTGCACCTCTCCTTTTGCTCTAATGGATGAATTGTATCACGATTTAATGATTATCACTATAGGATTGATGAGTTTGAATAAGCCAATTATGCCTCGAATGAGGCAAGCTTTAGTGCCAAAGCGGCAAGCGTAGCTAATGGGATTTTATTTCATTTGCGTTCTGAATCAACATGGAAACTGCCTCTTTTTGAGGGAAATCGGCCCCCATGCTGATGATAAAGGACGATGCTTCCTGAAGACTCAAAGAGGTTTTTTTAATCAGTGATTCATCCACTAGTACTGTATAACCGCTCGTAGGATTGGGAGAAGTCGGGATAAATACGACACAAATATTTTCGTGTCGATTCAGTAAATAAGCCGGTACCCATAACCCCTCTTTGGGATACTCGACCAACACCACCTCTTTTTTTGTCCCGTCTTCTCCGCCGCTTAGCATTGCCGCGAGTTTTTTAGAAACCGAATAGACAGAACGAATAGCGGGGATTTTCTCAAAGGTACTGTCAATCATCGAGACAAAAATAGAGCGTCCGTATTTCTCGATCGAAAACCCAAGTAGTGCAAAAATGGCGATAACACCTGCCATCAGCGCCAATGTCACCCCAAAAGAATTCGTGTAATCATGAAGTGAAGAATAAGCACTTACCCCAAGATTTTTCAAATAATTAACCACAACGATGACCAAAATCAGGGGAAAAAGAGACAATGCCCCGACAAAAATATAACGAAGTAAAAATCTGATTTTTGTAGCCATTGAGTAAAACCTTTTTATTATAACAAATTGCGCAATTATAGAATACTTTTTGAAACACTTTACTACAATAACACAACTAGAGGAGAGACCATGCAGCCATTTGCCGATTTTAAACTGAATTTAGAGACTTTTATCTCTGATCTGAATGCCCTTATCGAAATTAACCACAAAACTATTACCGATTTGTTAGCCACACCCAACAAAACCTATGCCAACTTTGTCCGTCCCTTTGATCTGATGGAAGAAGATTTAGAGCTTTTGTTTACTCCGTTATCCCATATTAACGCCGTTAAAAACTCCGAAGAATCTCAAAAAGTGTACGCCGATGCCCTCCCTATTCTCACCGATTACTCGACTTTTGTCGGACAAAATCTTGAGATCTACGAAGCATTTAAAGCCGTCAAAACCAACGAATACGATTCATTGAATACCGAACAACGCCGTATTCTGGATCTCAACATCCTCCATTTTGAACTCGCGGGAGCCCATCTGGATGAAATGTCAAAACAACGGCTATCGGAAATCAATCTTCGAAAAAGCACCCTTACCAACGACTTTTCGCAAAATGTCCTGGACGCTACCAACGCTTATGAGAAAATCATTACCAATAAAATCGATGTCGAAGGGATTCCCGAAAGCGATTTGGAAAATGCCCGTTTCGAAGAAGATGGTATCACAAAATACCGTTTTACTCTACAAATGCCATCCTACATCGCCTACATGACCTATGGTCCGAACCGAAGTATCCGTGAGGAGATATATCGTGCCTACACCACCCGAGCGCCTCAAAACGGAGCTATCATCGATGAACTGATGCGTCTGCGTCAAGAGAGTGCTGTACTGCTAGGCTTTGAAAATTACGCCGAATATTCCCTCGCTTCCAAAATGGCACCGAGTACGGAAAGCGTTTTAAAATTTCTGGGTGAACTTATCGAAGCTTCTCGCAAACAAGGGATGCGTGAACTCGAAGAGCTTCGTGCCATCGCTCCAAATATCGACCTGCAAAGTTATGACAGCGCCTACTACGGAGAAATCCTCAAAAAAGCCCAATACGATATCGACGAAGAGGAATATCGTCCCTACTTCGAACAGCACAGCGTGATGGAGGGGATGTTTACATTTTTGTATGAGCTCTTTGGCATTCAATTTGTCCGCCAAAATATTGATCTTTGGGATGAAAAAGCAAGCGTTTATGACATCTATGAGGATGAAAAACTCACTGCGCGTGTCTACTTCGATCTCGAAGCTCGCAAAGACAAGCGAGGCGGTGCATGGATGCACAACTTCCAAACCCATTGCGAAGATACGGCAGGGTGTACCCATCTCTCCAGTGCCTTTGTCGTCTGTAACTTTCCCCCATCCTCGGAGAGTTCACCCTCATTGCTTCGACACGATGATGTCGTCACCCTTTTCCATGAAATGGGACATACCATTCATCATTTGCTCAGTCGTGTAAAAGAGCACGGCGTAAGCGGCGTGAACGGTGTCGAGTGGGATGCGGTAGAATTCCCATCCCAATTTTTGGAAAACTTCGCTTATGAGCCAAAAGTGCTGAAACTTTTCGCCAAACATTTTGAGAGCGCAGAGGTGTTAAGCGATGAAATGATCGCCAAACTGATTCGGGCCAAAAATTTCCAAAGCGGTATGTTTATGCTTCGACAAATCGAGTTTTCTCTCTTTGATTTCGAGCTTCACTCTAAACTCTATCAAGGCGATGAGCTTCAGAACCTTTTAGATTCGATCCGTGAGCGTACTGCTTTGATTAAGCCGCCTGCTTACAATAAATTTCAAAATGGATTCAGCCACATTTTCAGCGGCGGGTACAGTGCAGGATATTACAGCTATAAGTGGGCAGAAGTATTGAGTGCCGATGCCTATTATGCTATCGTTGATGAGGGTGTATTTGGCTCTGAACTTGCTCGTAAATACAAAGAGATCGTTTTAGCCAAAGGGGGATCACAGAGTATGCAGGAGCTGTTTGTGGAGATGATGGGACGAGAATGTGAATCTAAAAATCTCCTCCGTCTTAGCGGGATCGAATAAATGCGTATTGCGTTGATTTTGGGATTACTAATCTCATTTTTGGGAGGGGTGGAAGTGAAAATTGCAAGCTATAACGTCGAGAATCTGTTTGATATGAACCGTGATGGCAACGAATATGAAGAGTATATCCCCAACGGCGATTGGGGGTGGACTGAGTCAATGTATAAGATTAAGCTCAACAATACCGCTGCTGTTATCCGTGGAATCAATGCCGATATTATCGGTTTGCAGGAGATCGAATCCGAAACTGCCCTCAAAGCCCTCAAAACCGAGCTCAAACGCCAAGGGCTCTATTATCGATATTACGTATTTGCACGAAATAAAAACTCTTCGGTCAATACCGCATTACTGAGCCGATACCCCATCCAAAGCGGACTTAGACATCCAATCACGTTTAATGGACGTTATCGTGATATTCTCGAAGCAAAAATTGATATCAACGGTCAATCTTTACGGGTATTTGTCAATCACTGGAAATCGAAAAGCGGTCCTGAAAGTAAGCGAATCCTAAGTGCCAAACGTCTCTCTCAGCGCTTGGCTGAACTCTCAGAGGATGAACCGTACGTACTGTTGGGGGACTTTAATTCCCACTATGAAGAGTATAAAACCTTCCTCAAAAGCCGTAAGCACAATGATACAGAAGGTATTACAGGGATCAATCATATCCTACGTACCATTGATGATGAGGGGAATCCAATCACGTATGCATCACTTAAAGAAAACAATGAACACCTCTACAACCTTTGGTATGAAGTGAGTCCTGAGAAACGATGGAGTCATCAGTATCGAGGAAAAGGGGAAGGATTGGATAATATCATTATCTCTCCCGCGCTTGCCGATGGGGAGGGACTAGAATACGTTCAGGGAAGTTTTAACCGATATGATCCCGATTTTTTGTTTTACAAAGGAAAAGTATACCGCTGGCAACAAAGTCGTAAGCATCCCAAACACCATTTAGGTGAAGGGTACTCTGATCATTTACCGATTTATGCCCTGTTTCGAATGTAATGCAGATTGGCTATAATGACCAAATGGAACCAAGCAAACTAACCCAATATTTATGCTATCAGCTCTATCATGCACGAGTGCTCCTCCATTCGCTCCACTACAGTGCGAAAGAGGAGGAAATCCATGAATTCCGAGTCACCCTTCGCCGGATCCGCTCACTCGTTAAACTCTTTTTAGTCGGATCACTCCCTTTTCCAAAACCGCTCAAGGCCGCCATGCAAGAGAGCAATTCGATTCGCGAGCTCGATGTACTTATCCGTTCGCTCTCACGCTCCAAATATCCTAAACTTTACAAATATCTCTTCAAACTCCGAAAAGAGCGGGTTAAAACCCTTTTTACTCCCAAGTATAGAGATAAAACACTCGCACTGATTGATGAATATTCACATCTTCTTTCTCACAGTAATCCTGATTTTCTCTCCGAAATTCTGATACAAAAAGTGCTTACCCACTACCAACATTGCTTAGATTCCTATCTAGCCCTTGAAAACGATGCCGATTCTAAAACACTTCATCGTCTACGCATTGAGTTCAAAGATGCTCGTTACGGTTTTGAATTTTTGGAGATTTCAGATCTGCATCACTGCAAAGAAGTTATCGCTCATTGTAAACAGCTCCAAAATACTTTAGGAGCGATTCAAGACACCGTCAATCAAATCGATCTGCTCAAAAAAATCTATCAACAATACCCTTTATCGGAAACAAAAGAGCTTTTGCAAAAACAAAAAAAAGTACTTCAAAAACTCAAAGACACCACTCGATCGGAGTTATCTTCATCGATATAAGGTAATCATTCGTTTGACTAAACGGCTTCGACCCGAAAAACCCTCGATACGATGAAAGGGGTGAGGGATGGGGTGCTTTGAGGATCAGGTGTTTAGTTCCGTCTATCAATGAAGCTTTCTTCCCCGCCGGAGCGCCCCAGAGGATAAAGATAATATGCTCACGCTGTTCACTGAGTGTTTTAATCACTTGATCACTAAACCGTTCCCATCCACGCTCTTTATGGGAAAACGGCTCTCCGGAACGGACGGTGAGAAGGGTGTTCAGTAGCAATACACCTTCCTGCGCCCAGTGGCTCAAATCACCGCTTTTAGGATAATCACACCCGATATCAGATACCAGCTCTTTAAAAATATTTTGGAGCGATGGGGGAAGCGCTACACCGTGTTGTACCGAAAATGATAAACCGTGTGCCTGACCTGCTCCGTGATAAGGATCTTGCCCTAAGATGACGACTTTGACCTTTTCAAACGGGGTGGAGTTAAATGCATTAAAAATATGGCTTCCATGGGGAAAAATTGTATAATTTTTCTTCTCTTCGACCAAAAAAGCTTTGAGTTCTTCCATATAGGGATGGGTAAATTCAGCCTTTAATGCCTCTTTCCAACTTTCATGAATAACCGGAGAAACACTCATCGGGCTACTTTAAAATATCATCGTCAAAAATAACCATTTCATAAATACTACGTTTGGTTACAAGCGATTTTTCGGGAGGTACACCGCTGGAATTTCGCATACGAGAGATTTCAGCACGAAGTTCGATCATCTCTTGCTCCATCGCCTCCATTTTTTCTTTAAGACGCATCACCACATCGACACCGGCAAGATTTACTCCCACTTCACGGGTAAGACGCAAAATCATTTTAATTTTCTCAATATCCCGCTGAGAATAAAGACGGATACGCCCGTCCGAACGCGAAGGTGCGATTAGATTTTCCCGCTCATATTGACGAAGGGTTTGTGGATGAATATCCAAAATTTTGGCAACAATACTGATCATATAAACCGGTTCGTCAAAATGGTGCATCTCTTACTCCTGTGGAAGTGATTTTTTCATCACATCGACTAAATCAGAATCCAGTTTCTCAACAGCAGGCAATACAATATTCGCTTTGAGATACAAATCACCGCGAACGGAGGTTTGTCGGTTCATCACCCCCATCTCTTTGAGACGGAAACGTTGGCCGTTTTTGGTGTTTTCAGGCACCTTTAGCGTCACCTCTTTTTCCAGTGTTTGAATAGCCACTTTGCCGCCGAAGAGTGCGGCATAGAGAGGAACATTAAACGTTTTGACGAGGTTGTCTCCCTCACGCTCATATTCAGGGTTAGCGGCCACATCGATTCGTAAATACAAATCACCCGCTTGATTTCCGGCACGTTTCCCTTTGCCTCGAACACGAAGTTTTTCACCGCTTTTTATCCCGGCAGGAATTTTAATGTCGAAACTCTCCCCCGAGAGGCTGATCGAGTGTTTTCCACCCAATACCGCAACGGCAAACGGAACGGTAACATTAGCATCGATATCGAGGTTCATCCCTCCGCCAAAACCACCGCCGAAGCCTGATCCGCCTCCGAAGCCGCCGAAACCGCCCCCGCCGAATCCGCCAGAACCTCCGCCACCGAACATACTGCGTAAAATTTCATCCAAATCGACATTTCCACCCTGACCACGGGCAAAATCATGGAAATTCTGACCGCCGAACATCGAATCCCCGTACTGATCGTATTTTGCCCGTTTCTCTTTGTCACTAAGCACTTCATACGCCGCATTGATCTCTTTAAATTTCTCTTCGGCTGCGGGATCTTTGTTCACATCCGGGTGATATTGGCGCGCCAGTTTTCGATACGCTTTTTTGATCTCCGCTTCGCTGGCTCCGGGGGCTATTTCGAGAGTAGTGTATAAACTTTTTGACATAGTTGTATCCTATTAAAATTATCGTTAAATATTTTACAAAATTATAGCACTAAGTTTGAGTCAATGTCAATCAAGGTTAAAAAGAAGAACTCGTAAAACAGGGGAATAAGAAGTTTTTAGAATTGCGCCTGGAAGACGCAACTATTCTTAGTGAAGGAAGTGACGAACTCCGGTGAAGTAAAGTGCCATACCGTGTTCATCAGCGGCGGCAATGACCTCTTCATCACGTACCGAACCGCCCGGCTGAATAACCGTTTTAACACCCGCACCCGCCGCCGCGTCGATAGAATCACGGAATGGGAAGAATGCTTCAGACGCCAATGCAGAACCGCTGACATCCAGACCCATCTCTTCAGCTTTGCGCAATGCACAGCGCGCCGCATCGACACGTGAGGTCATCCCCATACCGACCGCTACCATCGCCGCATCTTTGACGTAGACAACACAGTTTGATTTAGTGAGGGAAGCGACCTTATAAGCGATTTCCGCATCTCTCAAAGCGGCATCACTCGCAACGTGTTTGGTGACGAGCGCAGCATTAGCAACTTCCTCGTGAGTTACACGGTCAGCGTCTTGGAATACGAATCCGCCGTCGATGTGTTTGAAATCGATCGCGTCGTTGCTAAGAGCAATACGATCACTTCCGTATTCGAAAAGTTTGAGACGTTTTTTCGGCTCGAACACGGCGCGTGCTTCCTCATCGATACGTCCGGCAATAATCACTTCGAGGAACATCTCGTTCATTTTCTCGGCAAGCTCTTTGGTCACGACACCGTTTACCGCAACGACACCGCCGAACGCGGAGATTGGATCACATTTGAGCGCTTCAGTGTATGCATCGAGGAGATTTTCACGAATCGCGAAACCACACGGATTACCGTGTTTGACGATACAGATTGCATTCTCATCCCCAAATGCCGCCGCGATTTTCACCGCACCGCTGATGTCGGTGAGGTTGTTGAAACTCGCTTCCCCTTTGAGGGTTTTAAAGTTTTTGCTGAAGAAAGTGTCAAACTCATATAAACCGCCCTTTTGGTGCGGGTTTTCGCCGTAACGGGTATCCATTACCTTATTGCCGACGATGAACTGTTTAGAGCCCATACAGTTGTTGAACCGTTTGTTCATGTAGTTGGCGATCATAGAATCATACGCCGCAGTGTGCTCATACGCTTTAATCATCAGATCACGGCGGAACTCCATTGTGTTTTCACCGTTAGCAATTGCATTGAGAACGAGGGAATAATCCGATGGATCGGTAAGGATGATAACGCTGTCAAAGTTTTTCGCCGCAGAGCGAACCATCGCAGGGCCGCCGATGTCGATGTTTTCGATGATCTCTTCGAAATCATCGGTTTTCTCAATCGTCGCTTTAAACGGATAGAGGTTGACACATACCAAATCAATCGCTTCAACACCGAGTTCTACCGCTTGGTCGAGGTGAGATTGTTTGTCGCGTCGGTGTAAAATCCCGCCGTGGATGTACGGATTGAGAGTTTTAACACGCCCTTCAAAACACTCAGGGAATTTAGTCACTTCATCGATCTCGATGGCACTCACACCCGCATCCGTGAGCATTTTGTATGTTCCGCCCGTAGAGATAATCTGATAATCCAAACCGATAAGAGATTTGGCAAACTCAACGATGTTGCTTTTATCGCTGACACTGAGCAATGCACGCTTCATGCAGTTCCTTTGATTGGGTCGTATGCCCATAAATTAATGGTGGAATTGTAACAAAAAGTGCTTTAGGGGAAGGTAAATCGCTTCGTTTGAGAGAATGACGAACCTCTTATTACGACTAAAAACGGCCATTATTTCGTTTCGTATTCGTAATAAAACGTCTATATACTTCTGCAAAGTCGCACCTTTCATACCGATTTTACAAAGGAAAACAATGGGATTAATGACAAAGTTTATGCCGGAAGTACTCGAAAACACAAGCGTAAACGATAAGGTAAACTATTTAGTCAAGCTAACGCAACTGCTTGCCATAAGTGCTATTATTGCCGGTATCATCGGGATGCTTATCTCCAATTTTTCCATTCGGGCGCTCAATGAAAATGCTCTGGAGCCTCTGGGTCACCTGCGATTAATCAAAGAATCCTACGAACAAAAAGTACTGGTTACGGCTCAAAACATCGCTCACGGTGAAGTCACGGATTACACACAGGCGTACACCACGCTCAACCGTGAAAAAGAGAGTATCGTGACCGAGTGGAACGCCTATAAAAACGGTCATTTAACCGAAGAGGAAACGGCATTATTACCCGATACCGAAAAATATTTTAATTTATCTGTCCGAAGTTTGGATAATTTGATTCTCCTCGTCAAAGAGAAAAAGTTGATGGATATCATCGCCTGGACGACGGATGATGCCCCCTACACCATTATCGAGCTGACCCCTTTGCTCAATAAGCTCATGCAGGTACAAATTCTCAACGCCCAAAATATTTATTCCACCACGCAAATTCAGTTTTTTGCCATTTTGGCACTCGTTATTCTCATCAGTATTGCCGGCGCAATCTATGTGGCAAAGATGGTTAAAAGGGTGGTTTCCGACATTACGCACCCCTTTGGCGAACTCTTGTCCCAATCCAAAGCGTTGGCAAACCAAAAATTTGACGAACCGTTTGTGTGGAAACGTACCGATGAGATAGGACAAGTCGGAAAAAGTTTTGAACTCTCCCGACAAGCACTCCATCACTCATTTCAACTGATCCAAGATAATAATAAAGAATTAGAGCAGATCAATACATTGGTTCGCAGCAGCATTAATTACGCCAGCCGTATTCAGCGTTCCTTTTTGCCGGAGCCGGATATGCTCGATCGTTTTACCAATGACGCTTTTGTTATTTGGAAACCGAAAGACGTTATCGGCGGAGACTGCTATTGGATCGATAAAACCGACAAAGGGTTCTTTGTTGCCATCATCGATTGTACGGGACATGGTGTTCCGGGTGCCTTAATGACTTTTGTCGTGATTTCGATTCTTGACCGGTTGCTGTCTCAACAAAGACACCTGGACGATCCTGCCGCACTCTTAAGCCAAATGAACCGTCTGGTAAAAGAGACCTTAGGGCAATACGATGAAACAAGCGAATCCAATGATGGGATGGACGGAGCATTTTGTTACGTCGATCTTGAAAATAAACAATTAACCTTCGCCGGAGCCAATACGCCGCTTCTGTATGTTGAGGACAATCACATGCATCATGTCAAACCCGATAAACACAGTATCGGCTATGTTCACAGTGATCTGGATCTGACCTTTACCAATCAGACGTTACAACTCAAAGAGGGGATGCATTTTTATCTCACAACCGATGGAATCATTGACCAGATCGGCGGCAGTAAACGAATTGCGTTCGGTAAAAAACGGCTTATGGAAATTATTTTTGACAACCATCAAAAACCGATGCACGAACAACAAGCCATCATTTTAGAAAAATACAACCATTACAAGGGAGACGAATCACAGCGCGATGACAATACGATGATTGCTTTTCAAATCTAAATTTTAATTACAAGGAAAAAGAGATGACTTTCAACGACTTTCGAACATTGAAAGAGATGATTGAATCCAAAAATGTTATTTTTTGTTACAACGGATATTTATCGCAAGAGATCATTGTAGCGGTTAGCTCGATGATTAAAGGAAAATTGAGTTCCGATGAAACAAAAATGGGGATAAGCCAAAAAGTTTTGTACATGTTTGTAGAGCAGGCCCAAAACATCACCCGTTACTCTCCCGATCAAATACAAAATCCGGACCAAGCCAGTATGAGTTACGGATCGGTTGCTATCGGGACAGAAGATGATAAATTTTACATCATGTGTTCCAACCGAATCGAAAAAACCAAAGTTGCCGCACTCAAAGAAAAGCTTGATGTGATCTCCTCCATGAGCCCCGATGAACTGAAAGCTCTGTACAAAGAGAAAATGCGATCAGAGGCTGAAGAGGGGAGCAAAGGGGCAAGTGTAGGATTTATAGAAATGGCACGAAAATCAAGCGAACCTATCGAATTTGATTTTCTTGAAGACGATGAAACATACGACACTTTTACACTCAAAGTCGTAATTTAATATATAAAGGAAAACCCGATGACAACCATCCCAGCAACAGTAACCACACCAAAAATCGTTTTGGACACCCAAAATAATCTCTTCAGTTTCGAAGGGGAGTCCTATCCCGAAGATGTTAATGCGTTTTTTGATCCCATTATAACTCCTCTGAAAACTCATTTGAATAATCTGCAAGATAGCGATATTCAGTTTGATTTCTTTTTGACCTATTTCAACAGCGCCAGCACCAAAGTTTTTTTTAACCTTTTTGCTCTTCTTGAAGAAATTAGTGAATTTAACAGTGTTACCGTAAACTGGAAACATCATGAAGAAGACGATACGGCTGAAGAATTTGGTCAGGAGTTCAAAGAAGATCTTGATAATGTCCGCTTCAACTTTATTGCCATTTGAGATCTTGACACTGCGCTCCCCTTCATACTATCATACGGATTAAAAGGGGGGAACACTATCCCCTCAAAACTACAGGGGAGGTAGTACAGATGCTCTTTTCACACCCATTCCCCCCTATCCTCAACCAAAACACCCGCATCCTCTTTTTGGGCAGTTTCCCCAGTATCGCGTCATTCGAACAAGCTTTTTACTATGCCCATCCCCGAAATGCATTCTGGCCAATCATCGAATCAATTTTCGAGGTGCGATTGGAATCGAATGACGCGAAAAAAGCGTTTTGTATCGAAAATGGGATCGGGTTGTGGGATGTGATAGGTAGTTGCGAGCGGAGCAATTCGAGCGATACTAATCTCAAAAACTGTATACCGAATGATTTTGAAAAGCTATTGCGGGATTATCCCAATATCCGGGTTCTCGGCTTTACGGGGAAAAAAAGTCATGATCTTTTTATGAAATTTTATAAGAATTTGAAGGTGGAAAAAGTGCTTCTACCCTCCACCTCGCCGGCTTATGCGGCGATGAAATTTGAGGAGAAAAAAGAGATTTACGAAAAAATTTTGAAAAGCTGGATTCCTGCCTACGCGGGAATGACGGAGAAGAGATAGTATCTAACTGTTTAAAACCTGCTCAAAAATATTCTTCGCCGTCTTCCAGCGATCCCCTTTGGCGTTCATCATCACGATGACGCAATCTTTCCCATCTTTTTTAGCCCGTGCGATCAGACACGCACCTGCTTTAGCGGTATAACCTGTTTTTACCCCGACCGCATATTCATAACGATTGAGTAGACGGTTATGGGTGTAGGCATAGAATTCGCGATTTTTGTTCAAAGCACGGTATCGGTATTCATTGATCCTACTAATCTCATTGAATTTACGGTTTTTGATCGCATATTCGGTCATTTTCAGGAGGTCTTTTGGGGTAGAATAATGTTGTTTATCATCGTATCCGCATGGATTGGTGAAATGAGTATGCCCCATCCCGATGGCTTTGGCTTTGGCATTCATCATTTGAATAAAGCGTTCTTCACTCCCCCCAACGGTAATTGCGATCGCTTTAGCCGCATCGTTATCCGACTTGATCATTGCGGCTTTGAGAAGATCTTCGAGGCGGATGACATCACCCCTGCGATACCCGGCTATCGTAGGTTCAACTTTTGTCATTTCCCGAGTAATTGTAATCGGTTCACCCAGATTCCCTCGCTCAATCGCCAGCATAACGGTCATTACTTTGGTGAGGCTGGCGGGTTGAACCTCTTTGAACGGTTCTTTGGAATAGAGCGTCTGCTTTGCGGTAAGGTCTTTAACGATCAATGCTTCTACTTCCAGTTTGCCCAGCTCTGTTTTATTGATCTCGGCAAATAAACTTACGGAACCTATTAAACATAATGCAATTAGTTTTTTTATCATAAAGCTACCTCATTTTAATTTCATCACTATGTCGGAACAAAGCAAATCTTATGCCAAAACACCTTTATTATGGTAAAATTCGTCTTAATAGAAAGGGGAATGATGCAACGATTTAGACGTTTTTTTTCACTGCTGTTTATCCTCTCGATTTTTGTGGGTGCTGTTCATGAAATAGAGCATTCCTATCATCAAGACAGTTCGTGTGAAATATGTTTGTTTGCCCATTCTCCACTCATTTTGAATGACACTTTTACTTTGCCAAAGATTGATTGTGCAACTGTTATTTTTGATATTCGCATCCCACCGTTGCACTTTGTATCCTTTATCCCCGCACAAAGCCGTTCCCCTCCTCTAGTCTAATTTTTACCATAAAACAAACCATTTTATTTTAAACAATTAGGATATTTCTATGAAAAAATTATTATTATCAACCATGGCTGCCGCATCCCTTTATGCCAACGATTCTGAGCTTCAAATGCTCAAAACACAAATGGAACAAATGTCGCAGATGATGCGAAGTATGCAAGAAAAAATAGAGACTCTTGAAAAAACAACAATGCCTGTAGTCTCTGCACCAGCAAACGAAACACTCATTGTTGCCAATCCAACCATTGTGGATAAAATCAATAAAACCGCTTCTATCCTTAACCCTTCATTGATGATCGATATGTCGTATGTCAATCGCAACATTGCCGATGAAAAAATCGCCCATATGGGACTTCCCGGAATTACTGAAACGGTATTTGGGGTTCACGATCATGGCGGGCAAAGTGAGCCTGGATACAATGCTCAAAACGGTTTTAATCTCAACTATGCTGAGCTTGGATTTAGTGCCACGGTTGATCCGATGTTTGATGCCACCGCTATCTTTCATCTGACCAACGAGGGCTTTGAAATCGAAGAGGCCTATTTCACCACACGAGAAATTCCCTATAATATTCGAATTAAAGGGGGGAAATTTTTGAGTGATTTTGGCCGTATCAACGCTCAACATCAACATTTTCGTAATTTTTCCACCACCCCTTTGCTTTACAGCGCTTTTTTAGGAGATCATGGGATACAAGAAATAGGGGTACAGACACAATGGGTTGCTCCAACAGATACCTATCTGATGTTCGGAATCGAAGCATTAGAAGGAAAAAATGAGGCGATGTTTGGACAAGCGGCGATTGGCGATCCATACGATGAAGAAAGCTCTTTGGCGGGTTCCGCTGCTCAACCCTCACTCTATGTCGGATACGTCAAAACTTCTGTTGATATTGGTGACACTACACTTTTGGCGGGTGCAAGTATCGCTAGCGGTCACAGCCGACTTGACCATTTTAGTGATGAAACACCGTATGCGTTTAGCGGAAAAAGCACGTTGTACGGTATGGATATGACGCTCAAATACCCTTTTGATAGCTATAGTTCTCTCACGTGGCAAAGCGAATGGCTCTATCGTGATATGAAAGGGACTCAATTTAATAATGAAAATTTAATTGCAGACCCGGATAATGCATTGGATACGATCACATCAAATGGATCACGCAAAAAACAAGCCGGATATTATACAGAGCTCGTCTACGCCCCAAACCAAACATGGCGTACGGGAATCCGCTATGAAAATATGTATCAAAACGATGTCTTCACAGGCGATGTAAAACAGGATTTGCCTGATAACTTTGACCAATATACCGCTATGGTAGAATTTCATAGTAGCGAATTTGCACGATTACGCTTAGAATATCTCCATTCCAATGCTTTGTTTAATGAAGCGCTTGAACGCCAAAACCTCGATTCAATAATGTTTTCGATTAATCTTGCCCTCGGCAAACACGGCGCACACTCATTTTGATGCTATACACTAAAATGAGCAAAGCCCCTTTTAGTGGCAGGGACAAATTGCTCCCTTGCAACCCCCTAAAGCGACCAGCATATATGCTGGAGAATTAAAAACACAAGGAATAATGATGAAATTTTTACTTTTTTTAACACTTATTTTTACGTTTTCGTACGCCAAAATAACGGTTGCCGTGAGCTATCCCTATATCGCCTCGCTTGTTGATAGTATCGGGGGCGATAACGTTGATATTAACACCTTGGCACAAGGTAATTGGGATCCCCATTTCGTCTCTCCCAAACCTTCGTTGATTGTCAAATTACGCAATGCGGATGCGCTGATTATCAATGGAGGTGATCTTGAAATCGGATGGTTGCCGCCACTTCTTGAAAAAGCGAGCAATAGCCGTTTAAATCAATCAGCTAATGTGCTGGATCTTTCTCGTAAAGTGGCACTGATCGATGTGCCCAAAAGTATGGGGCGAGAAAATGGTGATGTCCACGCTGACGGTAACCCGCATTTTCATCTCGATCCCCACAACATTCCCCTTCTTGCGGAGGCTGTTTCCGTATTTTTGAGTCAAAAAGATCCTCTCAACGCATCCCAATATCGCAAAAATCTCACGGTGTTTAAACAGCAATGGACAATCCATCTCAAACATTGGGACAGTCAGATGGCACCGCTTAGAGGTAAAAATATTGTTCAGTATCATCCCGTATTCAACTATTTTATCCGTGCATATGGGATGAAAAGCATCGGGACAATCGAACCGTTGGCTGGGATTCCCCCTTCGTCTTCGCATACGATGCAACTCATTGCTTTGATGAATGAGAAAAAACCGTTTTGTATTATGCACGATGTCTATCACCCTACCAAAACAGGTGAGTTTATATCGGATAAGACGGGCATAAAGTTGGCGATACTTCCCCATGATGTGGGAGCTACCTCTAGCGCGACTGAGCTTTATACTCTCTTTGCATCAATCATTCAGGCTCTAAGATGATTGATTTATTCCTTATTCCGATAGCACTTTCGTTGCTTTTAGTCCTGATTCACGCATGGTTTGGTATAGGAATTTTGTCTCGAGGCATTATTTTTACCGATCTGGCTATCGCCCAAATGGCAGCACTGGGTTCGGCAATTAGTCTAGGGTATTTTCATGGGGAATACCTCTATCTTTTTGCCCTTGTATTTGCTCTATTCACTGGGCTTCTGATTGCCTATGCTACTACTCGCACATTACAGCTGGAGGCATTTATCGGGCTCATTTATGTGCTAGGAGCAAGCGGTATTTTGATGGTTCTAGCGCACAGTGCTGAGGGGATGGAACATTTTAAATCGCTACTTGCCAATGATCTGCTGTTTACGACACAAGAGTTATTTTTTCAAACGCTTGCCCTTTATTCTTTTATTGGATTGATAGCATGGAAAATTTACCCAAAAACCTCTGGATTGATTCGAGAAATACTCTTTTTTAGTCTCCTATCACTTACCGTGACCTCATCCGTTCAACTTGCCGGCGTTTTGGTTGTTTTTGTTCTCCTTGTCGCTCCTGCCCTCATAGCATCAATGCAAAAAAAATTCCCTTTATACCCTTTTGCGCTTGCCTTCGGATGGAGTTTTTCCATTATCGCAATCCTAATCTCCTTTTGGGCTGATTTACCGACTGGATATACAATCTCGGCCTTTGGAGGCTTGATATCACTGAGCTGTATTCTCATTTTGTCTCCCAAAAAAGATGCAATCTCGTTATAATAAAGGATGCAAAGTTCATCTACAGCCCATCTTGACATCATTAGTGAACGCTTCCATACACTGCTTCAATGCAGCGGTTCTTGGACAATTCCAAATCTGGCTGAAATTGAATCGAATCTCAAAACACTTCATCCCAAATCTTCTATCATTTGGGATATTTCACACGTAACTGAAATCGATTCGGCAGGGATAGCATTGTGGCAGCTTTACCATCGTACCTTCGAAAAAGATGGAATCTCCTCTGAACTCATCGGTGTCAATGAAAACCACTCGAAACTCTATGCTCTCCTTTATTCCGGCAGACATAACACCTTCTCTCCTCCCGCTCGCCCCTCATGGCTATATACCCTAGGAGAAGATACACATCAAAACATTCAAGGAATTGGACACTTTTTAGCTTTTTTGGGAGAAGCGTTTGTTTTATTATTTTATACCCTCTTTCACCCCTCAACAATCCGATATCGCTCTATCGTTTCCCATATCTTTACCAGTGGAGCACAGGCACTGCCGATCATCGCTATCAGTGCCTTTCTAATCGGGGTTGTCATCGCGTATCAGAGCATCGTTCAACTCCAAAAATTCGGAGCTGATATTTTTATTGTCGATACGATCGGGATATCTCTCACCCGTGAACTTGCTCCTCTCATTACAGCCATCGTCGTTGCCGGACGAAGCGGTTCGGCATTTACCGCCCAAATCGGTGCGATGAAAATGACCCAAGAGATCGATGCCATGAAAACAATGGGCTTTGATCCGTTCATCTTTTTAGTCTGGCCCCGTGTTTTTGCCCTTATGATTGTTATGCCGCTACTGATCTTTTTTGCCGATCTCGTGGGGATATTTGGAGGAATGGTCATTGCGAATGCACAGTCGCATCTGAGTTTCAGTGAATTTACTCACCGCCTTCAGGGAGCATTGGAGATTAAGCACTACCTCATAGGGATTATCAAGGGGCCGTTTTTTGCCTTTTTAATCGCGATGGTAAGTACCTACCGAGGATTTCAAGTATCCTCCAATACCGAAAGTATCGGGCACTATACTACCAAAAGTGTCGTGAATGCGATTTTCTTGGTCATCGCATGTGACGCGTTATTCTCAATCCTCCTGACCGAGCTGAAATTATGAACCCTATTATCATCGAGGCACGCGATATTGTGACTGCGTTCGGCGATAACCTCATCCACGATCACGTCAGCTGTACCGTGTATAAAAACGAAATCTATGCTCTTTTAGGGGGAAGCGGATCGGGTAAATCTACCCTTCTTCGAGAAATGATTCTTCTGCAATCTTTCCAAAGCGGCAGCCTCAATCTCCTCGGATATGATCTAAAATCCATTACCCCCCTCGATGCGCAAAATCTTCGGCGTCAATGGGGAGTGTTATTTCAATCCGGGGCACTCTACTCTTCGCTGAGTGTGGGGGAAAATATCGCTATGCTCTACCGTGAATATACCGATCTCTCTCCGAAGCTGATCGACGAGCTCGTCGCGCTGAAAATCGATCTCGTCGGTTTGCCTCAACATGCACGATATCTCTACCCAAGCGAGCTCAGCGGCGGTATGATTAAACGTGCCGCACTTGCCCGTGCTCTCGCCCTTGATCCAAAACTCCTTTTTTTGGATGAACCGACATCGGGGCTCGATCCGCTCAGTTCACGACAGTTCGATGCCCTGATACAACAATTACGTGATTTACTTGGACTTACTATCGTGATGGTAACCCATGATTTAGATACTATACATCACAGTATCGATCGGTTTGCACTGCTGGGTGACAAAAAGGTCATCGCCGAGGGGACGCTAAATGAAGTGCTCCAAATCGATCATCCGCTTGTCGATTATTTCTTCCAAAAGGGGTCTCATGGAATCCAAGGTTAACTATACCGCCGTAGGTATCTTTGTCCTTATCTTTGCTTCATCGCTGATAGCCTTTGCATTTTGGCTCGGCAAATACAACCAAGATGATGGCAATTACCATAACTATCATCTTTACATCACCGAATCGGTCTCCGGGCTATCTCCCGAAGCGGCAGTCAAATTTAACGGTGTCGATGTCGGAAAAGTTGAATCCATCCGCATCAATCCAAAAAATAGTGAAGAGGTAGAGCTCACCCTCAAAATTGAAAAAGAGACCCCGATTAAAACCGACTCCAGTGCCGTGCTCAAATTCTACGGAATCACCGGTCTGGCCTTTATCGAAATCATCGGCGGCTCCAAAGATGCACCGTTACTGACTACGAACGCTCATACATTCAGCACCATTCCCTCTTCCCCCTCGCTGATTAAACGGCTCGATGAATCGTTGAGCAACGTTGCTTCCAAACTCTCGACCACTCTTGATCGTGCCGATCGGATTTTCAGTGATAAAAATGTCGATAATATCGCCCAATCGTTGGAAAACTTACGCTCACTCACCGCCCAAATCGATGGCTATCAAAATGAAATTCAAACCTTATTAGATCGAAGTATAGCGCTTGAGGCCAATGCCACCGAATCACTCAGCGCCATGAAGGAAGCCGCAGGAAGCGTTAAAAATACCTCTGGGAATTTCAACACCCTTGTACAAACCAAAATGGCCTCTACCCTCGCATCACTCGCCGAAACATCCAAAGAGAGCCATACCCTTATCCGTAAGCTCGAAGCCTCGCTTGATCGCGGCGATTATGATGTCCATACCATGGTACAACCTACAACAGCTGAACTGAGTAATCTCATTCAACGCAGCCAAGGGCTTACTCTGGAGATGGAAAATACCCTGAAAACACTTCGGGAAAGCCCATCTGACTTGTTGTTTAAAAAAACCACCCCTAAATCCGGACCAGGAGAATAACGATGCGTTTCTATACCCTCATCATCCCTGTAGCATTGATAATAGCGGGATGTTCTTCCGCTACGGCCCCAGCGGTCAATGAATACACGATTTATCCCTCAGCATCGATGAAAGTCTCGCCAGTGCATTCATCAAAAGCGCTCCGTTTAGCGTCCACACGGACGATACCCTCATTGGAGTCTAAGAGTCTCACCTATCTCCGTTTAGACGGCGAAAGCGGCAACTATCTTTACACCCGTTGGAGTGATACCCCGAGTCTGTTAATCGAACGCTCACTTAATCATTCCCTCCAAGAGCAGGGACTCTTCAGCGCTGTAATTACGTCAACCTCCTCCGCGCAAGCAGATATACTCCTCGAATCGGACCTGCACGCGTTCTATCACCGTTTTGAACCGGGAGAAAAAAGCAAAGGGATAATTGAGATCACGTACCGCCTGATTGATACCCATACAAAACTCCCAATCGCTTCCAAACGGTTTTTAATGACCAAAGATGCCCCGAGCGAAGATGGGATGGGGGGAATAAAAGCCCTCACCGAAGCAACACAAGAGCTGAGTAAACAATGCACACTATGGATACAAGAGAAGGTCGTACAATGAGTAAAAATATTGCCATCCTCTGCTCAGGAGGAGATGTTTCGGGAATGAATCCCGCCTTAAAGCGATTTGTCGAGTATACGTATGCGAACGGTATGCAGCCCTACTTTGTCCGAAACGGCTATGAAGGGCTCATCGACAATCATATTGCGCCCGCTGATTATCATGATGTCGCAGGTATCATAACCCGAGGAGGGACCAAAATCGGCTCTTCCCGATCAAAAAGATTTATGGAACCCTCTTTTCGCGCTATCGCTGCTGAGAATTTAAAAGCGTTGGAGATAGACAGACTCATTGTATTGGGGGGAGATGGAAGCTTTCGCGGAATGGAGCGGTTTTATTATGAGAGCGGGATCGCCTTTTGCGGCATCCCCTCTACGATTGATAATGACATCAACGGTACCGACTATTGTCTGGGAGTAGACACGGCATTGGGTGTGATCAAAGATGCCATCGATCAGATACGCGATACCGCATCCTCGTTTCGGCGGGCATTTGTGATTGAGACGATGGGCCGCAATTGCGGTTATCTCGCACTTGTCTCTGCTATCACATCAGGTGCCGAGGTGTGTTTAATTCCTGAGATACCGATGGATATACATGAGTACAAGGGGTGTTTTCAATCCCAAATCACTAAAGGGCGTGACTATTTTATCGCGGTCGTCTCTGAAGCACTCAACAGTACTGAAGTGGCCGAGTGGTTTGAGAGCGAGCTTGGATTTGAATCACGTGTTTCCGTCTTAGGACATATCCAAAGAGGAGGAAATCCCAGCGTATACGACCGATTAATGGCCTATAAGTTCGTAACGTATGCCATAGATGCTTTGTTAGAGGGGAAAAGTCACTCCGTTATCTGTTACACGAAAAGCCATTTTAACGTTAAAACCATCGACGAGGTGGCATTGCATCCTTACCGTCTTGATGAAGAACTTCTCAAACTTGGCCGTGAGCAATTTCTTCCATCGCACTGTCAAATGTAGGGTAACGAAACTCGAACCCTGCTTCTTGTAAGATTCTCGGATAAACCTCTTTGGATTCGAGCATCGCGATAGAACCTTCACCGAATGCAAGTTTCACCATCCAGTCCGGGAGATCAAAAAATGTAGGGCGATCTAAAATACGCCCCATTGCTTTGGTCTGCTCCAAGTTCGTGATCGGTTCAGGAGAGGTAAAATTCAGTGCACCTCGAATCTCAGAATGATCGATTAAAAATGCAGCCGCACGTACCAAATCTTCCAAATGAATCCAGGAAATCATCTGAAATCCGTCACCCATTTTCCCCCCAAAACCGAGTTTGAAGGGTGGTAGCATTTTAGCCATCGCACCACCGCCTTTACCGTATACCACACCAAAGCGCATTGTACACACACGGGTAAGCTCGGATTGGGCACGATTTGCCGCATGCTCCCAATCTTGAACCAAGGCAGCTAAAAAATCGTCTCCAAAATGGCGGGAAAACTCATCATGCTGATGATACGCATCATAAATACCTACGGCAGAGGCATTCAAAAGAATATGAGGAGGTTCATCGCAGAGGGTTAATGCAGCCACAATCTTATCGGTCGTTTCCAAACGGCTTTGACGTAAAAACGCTTTATAGCTTTTACTCCATCGTCCCAAAATATTAGCACCGGCAAGATTAATCAAAACATCGCATCCATTTAACCTTTGAGCAATCGATTCAACTCCAAAGCCACTGCGAATACTCAAAGAGATAACAACATCCCCTCGCTCTTCAAAAAAACGCTTCAATGCACTTCCGACAAAACCACTTATTCCGCATATTACTATTTTCATGCTCATCCCTTTAATTCGGGTTTATTGTAGCTTAAAGGGCGCATATGAGGATTAAAGATATAATTGATACGCATCTTTAATCCAAATCTAATAGAGGAGATCAAATGCTTTACCACCTTTTTGTGTATGTTCCCCTCAGTGCTTCTGAAAAAATAAAAAGTGCCCTTTTTGAGGCCGGTGCCGGTCACTATGAAAAGTATGATCAATGCAGTTGGGAGAGTAGTGGAATAGGACAATTTAGACCGCTTGAACACTCAAACCCTTTTGTGGGATCACTCGATACACTGGAAAAAGTTGAAGAGATAAAAATTGAGATGATCTGCGAATGCCACAAAATCAAAGAGGTATTGAAACGATTAAAAGAAGTCCATCCGTACGAAGAACCGGCATATGGGGTAATAGAAATTAAAACGATTGAAGATTTTTAACAAAAGAGGAAATACCTCCGAAAGAGGTATTATTGCATTAGCCGCAAGAAGGGACGTTGCCTGAATCTGAACCGTATTCAAACAAGAAATCTCTTAAGTCTTGTGATTGAGTTTTGAACATATCACCATTGAAGTAGGCTGCTGATTTATCGTTAGCATGCGCTTTAACAATTTTAGCCCCACCGTTAGCGAAAAGGTCATCCCATTCGTCTTGTGTATGCATAGCAGCACCTTTAGTACCGTTACCATGACAATTTTTACAGGTTTTCAAATAAACTTTTTGACCTTTTTTAACATCGGCAGATGCCGCTGTACTCATCATCCCTACGGCAACAAGAGCTGCAAGGAAGCATGAAGCTGACTTTTTCATGTCGTTCTCCTTCGAAATTATTGATTTAAGACACCTTCAACATTTTCGAAAAAACAGTGAAGGTGTCTTGATACCCGTTAATCATATCGGATAAAGGATAAATGGAGCTTTAATAGAATGTTAATGTGATAGTTTTTCAGCTATTTTTATCAAAAATGTATCAAACTCTCACACTTTAATTATACAATTCTTCAGAATTCAGAAAATCAGCAAGCCGGTACATTCCCTGAATCTGAACCGTATTCAAACAAAAAATCTCGGATATCTTTTGACTTACTTTTAAAATTATCACTATTAAAATACGGTTCTGCTGGGGTTCCGGCATGTTTTTTGATAATTCCGGCCCCGCCGTCCGCAAAAAGCTCATCCCACTCGTCTTGCGTATGCATCGCAGCACCTTTAGTACCGTTACCATGACAACTTTTACACCCTTTAGTGTACCACTTTTGTCCGCTTGCGACATCTGCTGACAATGTAGTCGAGCTGATTCCTGCAAATACAACCATTGAAAGAAAAAATGAAACTGACTTCATCCTATACTGTTTCCTTACTATTTAAAAATCTAATAATACTATCTTAAGTTTGATGAAGGGTCTATTAATCTATAGCTTCTTCAACGACTTCTTTTGCTTTGCTCGCACGAACTTCTAAACGAATTTTATCTTGACGAACTTTACGATATGCCTTGTATTGTGCCTTGGTGAGTTCTTCACCCTCAAGGCCTACTTCTGCACCAATCTCTTGCGGAGAGAGTCCCGCTTCGTTCATCATAACCATACGAAACTCTTTTTTCGTCAAATGCCGCTTGAGAGATGCGTATAATTCACGCTCATCATCACCGATCTCTACCGCACTGCACTCATAAAGCCGTGCCAATACTTCGCGAATGGTTTTCGTCGGGTTGTAGCGAAGCCACAATGAATTTTCTAACATTAAAACACCTTTGTAATAATCTGTGTGAGGTCTTTCGTATCTACAATAACGTTTGCCTCTTTTTTAAGAATCTCTTTCGCACAAAAAGCGACACGGGTTCCGGCATGAGCAAACATCGATCGATCATTTGCTCCATCTCCGACTACCATCGTCTCCTCTTCAGAGATACCAAACAGTCCTTGCAGACGCAACAGCATATCCCCTTTCGAGAAATCGAACATCATATCGCCGCCGACAAGCCCCGTGAGTTTTCCCTCTTTTGCATGAAGCACATTCGAGAAATCGGCATCGTATCCGAGGATATCTTTCGCATACGAGGTCGCCGTGCGAAATCCGCCGCTGAAGCAGACCACTTTAATTCCCCGTTCTTTCAATGCCGCAATCGTCTCCACCGCACCGTTCATGTATGGCAAGTTTTGGCAAATCTCTTCGACCAAACCAAACTCAAGCCCTTTTAAAAGAGTAACACGCTGTTGTAAAGACTCGAAAAAATCGAGTTCCCCATTCATCGCCCTCTCGGTGATTGCACTCACCTGCGCACCGATTCCGAGAGCTTCCGCAAAAAAATCGATTGTCTCCCCATCCATTAGAGTTGAATCAAAATCAAATACTGCTAATTTTATCAAAATAGATTTCCCACATTTTGTTATAATGACGCAATTATATCCAAGGGTAGCTTTTGTTCGAATCATTTATTCATAAACTCCGTCACGGAACCTATATCACCCTAGAGACCACCCCCTCTCGCTCTGCCCAGTTTGCGCCGACGATTGAAAAAATCGCGGCATTAGGTCTTGATAAACTCGTCGACGGATTCAGTACCACCGACAATCCTCTCGCCAAACTCAAATACAACGCCCTCTTCGCCGCGATGAAACTCCAAGACCGCTTCGGACTCCCGACGTTAGCGACGATGAGTATGCGCGACCGTAACCGTATCGCACTCCAATCCGATCTCCTCGGTGCCAACGAAGCCAATGTACGAGCGATCCTCGCCCTCACAGGTGACAGCGCCCACTATTCCGATCAGCCTCATGCCAAAGGGGTATTCGAGGGGAACAGCAAACTCCTCCTCGATATTATCATGACGCTAAACAACGGAACCGATTTGGCGGAGCAAAAACTGATCGCACCTGTGCAGGAAATTTTCCCATTTGCGGTCATTGATGCGTATGCCAAAAGCGCCGCGACATTACAGAAAAAAATG
>NZ_MIBT01000127.1:0-509 GCF_001829605.1 Sulfuricurvum sp. RIFCSPLOWO2_12_FULL_43_24
TTTACTTGCGTCGCTGATAAAGACACCGCTGCTGATGAAGCCCGTTTTCGCCATCAGTGCTTCAATCTGTTCCCGAAGCGCAGGGTCTTCCAGCGGAGTCACTTTGTCAAAAAAGAGAGCACGGATGGTCGGAAAAAACATGTTGATGGCAATAACAACTGCCATAATAAAGGTAAAACTCCACAACCACCATAGCTCACTGGAAGTGATAATCATCGATACAATCCAAACCATAAAACTACCGATAACAAGGGTTAAAAGGGTGCTGATAAGGGTATCTTTGACAAACTGAGCGGTAGATGAACGGTTAAATCCGTACTTGGCATCAATTTTGAATTTTGCGATCCAACCAAACGGCAGCATAACAAGACCATTAATTACAATAAGCCCCATCACGGCAATGATCGTTTGTGTTAGTGGACTTTGAGCGACTAACGCCGAATCGAGCCATGCCATCATTCCGCCGATCCAAATAAGAAAGAGTCCGTATTCAACAAACGTCTCCATCA
>NZ_MIBT01000127.1:531-1043 GCF_001829605.1 Sulfuricurvum sp. RIFCSPLOWO2_12_FULL_43_24
CCGTATTCAACAAACGTCTCCATCATCCCGAGTTTCTCTTTGGCGACTGCATAGTTAGCGGCATCAAGATACTCACGCTCACCCATCAGTACGGCACCTTTGCGCTTAATCTGATTGATATAACCAATCTGCATCACACTGACATACAAGCGGATAATGATGTAAAGGGTATAAACTCCGATAACGGTTGCGATCATTTAAAGCCTTAGAATTAGAAGCTGGATTCCCGATCGGAGTCGGGAATGACGTGGTAAGATTTTACCATTATTTAACTGGAACTTTCCCGATACTCTCATTAACAGTGATTGTGTCTTCTGTACTGCCGTAATACATTTTTGCGGCAACAAAAATGGCACCAATCAACAAACCGCTGATAATAACCGCCCAAACAATCCGTTTTTTTGGCCCTTTAAGAGTATTATAGTCCTCGATAGAACTGAGTGTTGGTTCATTGTCTTTCATTAGGTTCTCCTCTAATATAGTGATAAGAATCGTAACAATATTAACCTACA
>NZ_MIBT01000128.1:0-10790 GCF_001829605.1 Sulfuricurvum sp. RIFCSPLOWO2_12_FULL_43_24
TGTAATATAGAGCGGCTAATGCAAAAACAGAACCTAAAAGAGTTGTAATCATCCCTAAAGAGAGACCTAAAACAGCTAAATAACCGATTAACAAGGATACAAAAGCCCCTACCCCTAAAAAAATCATGTCGTTATACGCAATAACACGCCCATAAAAATCACTATGGGTATGGTGTTGCAATAAAGTATACGTATACGACCACAGTGTTGTCGTCACGAATCCGACACCGACGGAAGCAATGATCGAGAGATAAAAATTGTCAATGACGATAGCCCAAAAAATAATGGCAACTGCTTCAGCGACAAATAGCCATCCCAAACGTCTATTATTAATCCAATGCCCCAATACCATCGGACCGATCACCAATCCCAATGCACGAGCAGCATTAAGCAAACCGATCCCTAAAGATACTGCTATGATTTGAGAATAGAAATGTTTCGCGGCCAATGCCACCAAAGCATCAAAAGCAGTAACCCCGAGAATAGCATGAAGTATCATCAAATGCAAAACAATAGGATGAGCACGTATATAGATAAATGCTTCTTTCATCATGGCACTTAATTTGTCACTATTTTTCGACAATTCAATCTCTATCTTAATCGTAGAAGCCAAAATAAGTACTATAGCGAATAATCCGGCATCAAGTAAAAAAGCGGTGGTTGTCCCCACCCAATAAACAACTAATCCGCTTAAAGCCATCCCAAACGTGTAGGACAAAGACCAAATAATCGAGTGGATTTCATTGGCAGTTTGAAGTGATTTTCCTTCCAAAATACGTGGCAATAACGACATTTCAACGGTAAAATGAAAACTCGAAGCCCCCATTCGAATAAATACTAAAGCATAAAGAAACCATAACATCTCTACATTATCGATGCTAATCAACGAAAGAGTACATACAATCTCTATTATAGTCAAAATGATCATTAATCGTTTGGGGTGAATGCGATCGAGAATAACACCGCTTAAGGGTGCTTGAAAGACTCCGGGTAAAAAATGCAGAGCTGCCACCAATGCTATCGTCGCTGCGTCAGCACCCATTTCGATCAAGAGGGTATAGATAGCAACGTTACTAAACCACGCTCCAAAATATGCAAGCAATTGGATTAAAGAGAGACGTCGTAAAAGCGGTTCATGGCGCAAAAGGGTTAAATAGCGTTTCATAATCGCAAGATTATCATGCGAGTCATTAAAGTTTTTATTTTCGTTGACGATTTAGGGGTAGTAATTGTCTCATATCTTTCATTAGGAGAATTCAAATGGAAATTTTACAAACAACTGCCAAAATGCAGCAAAGTCAAACCTCCATGCCAAAACCTGCCGCAACAGAGTTGCAAAGTACTCAAAGTATTCAGCAAATACAGAAAGCACAAATTAATCAAGACAAAGTTGCTGAAATCAACACTAATGAGAAAACAACAAAAGTTGATTCTCAAGAACAAATGGATAAACTGATTGATCAACTGAATCGTTCACTTGATCCGTTCAATACCTCTTTAAAATTTGGTTTTGACAACTCATCGGAAGATTTTTATGTCTCCGTTATTGAAACTAAAAGTAACCGTATGCTCAGACGATTTCCGATTGAACAGGCAGAGCAACTCTTACCAAAAATGCAAGAAGTTAACGGATTATTGTTTGATCAAAAAGGCTAATCAGCCTCAAACTCTATTTATTAATTATTTATTCGATTAAATCAAAGGGATTTTTATGCATACCAATCTTGCTTACAATGCTTATACTCAAAACAATATCGGGGTTGAGTCACCTGAAAAATTGATTCAAATGATGTATGAGGGAGTATTACGCTTCAACATGCAGGCTAAACGCTCTATCAGCGATCATGATATTGAGAGACGTACATACTGGATCAACCGATCCAATGCCGTTCTAACAGAATTAATAAATATTTTGGATTACAATCAAGGTGAAATTTCTCATTATCTTTCAGCTCTTTATACCTATCAGCTTCGTCTTCTAACTGAAGCGAATCTCTACAATGACAGCACTAAACTAGATGAAGTTAATCAAGTATTCAAAGGGCTTTTAGAAGCATGGAAAGAGAGTACCAATGTGGTTAACCAAGCTTAAAACAGCTTTGGTTCTTGAAGAGACTGATCGCATCTCAACTTTGCTTGATGAGATGCCTCAATTTGACACTATTGAACAAATGGAAGAGGCGGCATTCCTTCTTCAACAAAGTAAAACGCTCTTGGAAGAAAAGAAAATGCAAACAGCTCAAACACTTCAACAACTCAAAAATGCACTTGATTTTCTCAAATCTACCCAAGAAGAACCTCCATCTTCCCTAAATCTCAAATTTTAACCCTTTTCTCACCCTTTTTTTGATAAAATCGCGTCATTCACTCTACACCATAGTGGAGTATGGGTATCAATGATAAGGATGCATGTATGAAAAAAGAGGTTAAAAAAGTAGTTCTCGCCTATTCCGGCGGATTGGACACAAGTGTTATTTTAAAATGGCTCCAAGATGAGTACAAATGTGAAGTTGTCACTTTTACCGCCGATATCGGTCAAGGCGAAGAGGTAGAACCTGCTCGTGCCAAAGCGATCAGTCTTGGAATTAAACCTGAAAATATCTATATCGAAGATTTACGTGAAGAATTTGTACGTGACTATGTATTCCCAATGTTCCGTGCCAATGCGATTTATGAAGGAGAATATCTTTTAGGAACTTCTATTGCACGTCCTTTGATTGCAAAACGCCAAGCCGAAATTGCTCGTATTACAGGTGCCGATGCAGTCAGTCACGGTGCAACAGGGAAAGGAAACGACCAAGTCCGCTTTGAGATGGGATATTTAGGTCAAAACAGTGCGTTGACCATTATTGCCCCATGGAGAGAATGGGATTTGAACTCACGAGAAAAGCTCCTTGCATATGCTGCCGAACATGGGATCAAAATTGAAATGAGCGGTAAAAAATCCCCGTATTCAATGGATGCCAATCTTCTTCATATCTCGTATGAGGGGGGGATTCTTGAAGATCCGGCATCTGAGCCGGAAGAGAGTATGTGGCGCTGGACGGTATCTCCTCAAAATGCACCGGATGAGGCTGAATACATCGAAATCGGCTATGAAAAAGGGGATCCTGTCAGCTTAAACGGTAAAGCACTTTCACCTGCCGTAATGCTAGAACAGCTCAATATCATTGCAGGACGCCACGGTATCGGACGTGCCGATATCGTTGAAAACCGCTTTGTCGGAATGAAAAGCCGTGGATGTTACGAAACTCCGGGTGGAACCATCATGATTAAAGCTCACCGTGCCATCGAATCACTCACACTTGACCGTGAAGAAGCTCATCTAAAAGATGAGTTGATGCCGCGCTACGCGAAACTTATTTATAACGGTTTTTGGTTTGCACCTGAGCGTGAAATGTTGCAAGCGGCTATCGATAAAACGCAGCAAAATGTTCGCGGCAGTGTTCGATTGAAACTCTATAAAGGAAACATAATGGTTGTCGGACGCAGTTCAGACCTCTCATTATTCAACCCTGAATATTGTACCTTTGAAGAAGACTCTGTTTATGATCAAAAAGATGCGGGTGGATTTATCAAACTCAACGCTCTACGCTTTATCATTGCCGGTAAAGCACGAAAAAACAAATAAGGAAATTCGAGTATGAGCATCATTAAAATAGATATGAATTCCGATGAATTCCAAGCGGAACTCGAAAAAACGATCAAATTTACCGATAAAGTAATCAGCCAATTCAATTGGGCTTACAATCCTCAAGAAGAGATCAACGAAGGGGTACAACTTGGGCTTGCTCGTAATAAAATGATGTACAGCAAACGTTTTTGTCCTTGTTATATGGTTGAAGAAGTGGATGGGAAATATCAAAGTACCGATAATAGACTCTGTCCTTGTACAACGGCTATTGAAAAAGAGCTGCCTGAAGAAGGGGTATGCCACTGTCAAATTTTTTGTACGCCTGAATATGCGGCAGCAAAACGTATGGAAATGGGAATCGAAGAGGTTACCCATCAACATTCACGCGGCTTGACGAAAGAAGAGTGTGAAATGCTATTGACCAAAAGTGATATTGACAGCGATGAACTCACTTCTCTTTTCGAAGCACGTGAGCTTGGTATGGTCAAATTTAAAGTGGTTGACGTTCGCGAATGGATGGAGTGGAAAATGGGACGTATTGCCGGTGCCGATGTATTGGTTCCAACCAGCAGTTTCTTCCAAACACTCACAGAATCTAAATTAGAAAAAGATGAAAATATTATTGTTTATTGTCACGTTGGTAGCCGAAGTGCTCACTGTCAACGTATATTGCACGATATGGGCTATAGCAAAGTTTCCAATCTTGCACACGGTATCGTCTCTTACGGCGGCGTAATCGTTCGCGGTTAATTAAGGATTATAAATGAAAGTATTATTGACCAAAGATGTCAAAGGGGTCGGAAAAACCGGTGAGATCAAAGATGTAGCCGACGGATACGGTAAAAACTTTTTAATCGGAAAAGGGCTCGCCCTTGCCGCTACCAATGAAGTTTTAAAAAAATATGAGTCGGATCAAAAGAAAAAAGCTGCCCATGAAGCGGCTGAAATTGAACGTCTTAACACAATTAAAACTCAGTTGGCTGATATTAAAGTGGTTATCACCAAAAAACTTGGCAATACCGGTCATATTTTTGGTTCAGTCACTAAAGATGAAATTGCAGACGCATTAAATTCTCAACACCATATCCAAATCGACAAGAAAGAGCTTGATGCAAAACACGGAATTAAAACAACCGGATTACATGAACTTGATCTAAAACTCGGTCACGGTATTCATGCAACACTTCATCTTGAGATCAAAGGTGAGTAAAGCTGGCTTTGTTGCTCTCGTAGGGCGCCCAAATGCGGGAAAAAGCACTCTCATGAACTGGATTTTGGGTGAAAAAATTGCTCTTGTCAGCCAAAAAGCCAATGCAACCCGTAAACGTTCCAACGCTATCGTTATGCACAATGACGATCAGATTATTTTTGTTGATACTCCCGGGCTCCATCAGGCTGAAAAGCTCCTCAATCAGTACATGCTTGAAGAGGCACTTAAAGCCATCGGGGATTGTGACGTTGTCGTTTATCTGGCACCGGCATCCGATAAAACAATCCATTATGAAAAATTTTTGGAAATCAACTCCGATAAACGTAAGCATATTATTGTTTTGAGTAAAATTGATCAAATTTCGCAAGCTGAACTCCTCAAAAAAATCGGTGAGTACAACCGTTTTAGTGACCATTTTCTAGCCCTTATTCCGATGTCTGTCAATAAAAATGTCGGAAAAAAAGACCTGCTCGACACCATTGTCAAACATCTCGATGAATCTCCTTATCTATACGATCCTGAAAACATTACAACCGAAATGATACGTACCATCTATAAAGAGTTCATACGTGAAGCAATTTTTGACAATATCAGTGACGAAATCCCTTATGAGTCGGATGTTATAATCGATAAAATTGATGAAGATGCTCCGGTAGAACATATTCGTGCAACTATTATTGTCGAAAAAGATTCCCAAAAAGGGATCATCATCGGCAAAGGGGGAGCAGCCATCAAACGGATCGGACAAAATGCCCGAGAGAAAATTGAACGCTTAGCCTCCAAACCGGTTTACCTTGAACTTTTTGTTTCAGTTAAAAAGGGATGGACCACCGATAAAAAATTCTTAAGTGATCTAGGATACGAATGGTAAAAGCAATTCTCATTTCGATAGTATCCACCACCCTGCTCTTTTCAGCAGATGCGCTTATGCTCTATAAAAGCGGTGGGAAAAAACTACTCGAAAATGAGATGAACAGCCCATCTTATTGGGCAGGCTCTCTTTTTAATAAAGACCTTCGCTTCGGCTATTTTGAACGTGCTTTCTCACTCTTAACCGTTAGCAAAGAAAAAGGTTCTTTGGAACTCTATACCCCAAATACACGACAACAATTTTCACTAAAAAAACGCTACAGTGCCTTCACGGGTAAAAATGGAGGAGATAAATACATTGAAGGTGATTTAAAAACGCCTATCGGTATTTATACCCTTACCGAAAAGAAAAAAACCGTTGATCCTTTTTATGGGCCCATGGCATTTGTAACTTCATATCCTAATTTGTATGACCGTATCCGTGGTAAGAGCGGGGATGGCATCTGGGTACACGGCGTTCCCTTGAATGGCTCACGTGATCCATTTACCAAGGGATGCATAGCTATCAACAATAATGATCTTTTACAACTTGATAAAAGTATTAATCCCTCAAATACCCTGTTAATAATCGACTCTTCTTTGAAGCAATGGGTAAGCCCTACTGCATATTCTGCTATTTTAGCGTCACTCTATCAATGGAAATCGGCATGGGCATATAACGATCTTGACACTTACCTTTCTTTTTATGATTCTTCTTTTCGACGTGCTGACGGGATGAATTTCAATCAATTCAGATCCTACAAAGAGCGTATCTTTGCCAAAGATGAAAGCAAAAGTATCGTTTTCAATGATATCAACATTATCCCCTACCCCGGAGAAAAACGAAATCTTTTTTGGGTGACATTTAATCAACTCTATCTTAGTGAAAGCCACCGATATGAGGGAGAAAAATCTCTTTTAATCCGATTAAACGGTGATCAATCCGTATCTATTTTAACCGAAGAATAGATTATGACTTTTGGCAAAATAGTCATTGCTGTTTTTTTGTGGTGTAACTTGAATGCATACCCTTTCACCCTTATCAAAAAAGAAACGGATATTCTTCACACACCTACCCTTCTGGTTATAGGAGGTATTCATGGAAATGAGCCCGGAAGTTATTTCGCAACCGCATTACTCTCACAATATTATACGATCAAAAAAGGGAACCTTTGGATCGTCCCCGACCTAAATCAGCTGAGCATCCAAAACAATAGCCGTGGCGTAAATGGTGATTTGAACCGAAAATTCGCCGAGATTGATCCACGTGATCCTGATTATAGCATCGTTAAAGATATTCAAACTATCATCAGAGAACCTCAAGTCGGACTTATTTTAAATCTTCATGATGGACATGGGTTTTACCGTAAAGAGTACCAAAATACCATTTTTAACCCTAATGCATGGGGACAAACATGCGTCATTGATCAAAATACGCTCGATGACACTCATCCATTTGGCAATCTCAATGAAATTGCTTCCAAGGTGCGTCATAGACTCAATGGAAATTTAATAGAGAACTACCATTTATTTGATGTCCGTAATACCAATACCCGTTTCGATGATGAAGCCATGAAACACTCTCTGACCTACTTTGCCGTTACCCATAATAAACCCGCATTTGCTATTGAAACCAGTAAAAACCTACCGACCCTTCATCATAAAGTTTTTTATCAGCTGCAGGCTATTGAGGGCTATATGAAAATCATGGGAATTGAATTCGAGTCTTCTCTCGAATTAAACCCTGATATCATCGAGAAGATTCTTCAAAATCATGGGTCTTTAACCATTAACAATAATCTTTATTTAAATTTGAAAGATTTAAAAAACAGTTTAAGTTTCATTCCGCTACAATCGAAACAGAACGATTTTGAGTTTTCCCATCCGCTTGGGAGTGTTCGGAGAAATCAGCAACATTATGATCTTTTTATCGGTAACCAAAAGATAAGTACTCTTATTCCAAGTTATTATCCGAAAGAGAAATGTTCTGATCTTATTACTGTTTTAATTGACGGAAAATATGAGCAGATGACATTTGCTAAAGATTTTTTTGCAACGGCCGATTTTAAAATCGTTAATCATGATCCGAATACGAGGGTTAATATCATTGGCTTTACGAAAAAAGGAGCCAAGGATGAAAGTAACGTACGTATTACATTAAAAGATTTGGATTCAAAATACGCTATTGATACTTTTCGTAAAAGTTATCGAATAGAGTTTTACCGGCAAAACTGCTTCTGCGGAATGGTTCTTGTACATTTTAAATAGGAAAGAGGATGAGTAACAACCAACAACAAACCTATTCAACCATCGTATCAGCAAACCCTTACAAAGGGGACTACTACAGTGGAACATTTAATACGATATCGAGTACTACTTCTCCTTCTTTTTCAAAAGAGCAATACACTGTCTCTTTTTTAAATACCAAAGGATTTATATCAGCTCTCATCGGTATTAGCAAAAATATCCCGGATGATGATGTTTATGATGCCCTAGAAAATAAAGTATATGAAGAACTAGCGTTGGATATGGCCGTTGAATACCATATACGCTATGTTGAAGCGATCCACAGGAGTACAGAAGGAGACCGCTATTTTCATGTTTTTGTCGTTGATCCGTTAACACTAGAGCAAGAGTATGTCAAAGTAATTGATACCATAAAATACATTGACCAGATTATTCCAGTACCATTGTTATTAAAATCACTTTATGTCAAAGAGTTGATTGATTCTTCCGATGTGCATTGTTTCATTTATTTTCAAGACAATGATGCATTTTTCTGTATTTATAATGAGCAAGAGTTTATCTATGCAAAATCGTTAAAATTTTCTCTTTTACAGATGCATGAACGATTTTGTGAGCTCTTAGGTGAACAAATTGACTTCAATACATTTACGACAATGCTCGCGAGTGACGGGCTAAATATCTCTACCCCTGATTACCAGAAAAATCTTATCAAGTTGTTTGGGGAAATTTTTCTTCATATCAGCGATATTATGGCTTATGCGAAAAGAGCTTATGATATCAAACGATTTGATGAAATTTTCATCGGCACAAGTATAGGAAGTATCCTCGGCTTAGATGAATACGCACAAACCTATTTAGGACTAAAAACAGCTCCCTTCAATTTTGAGTACGGTTTCAATACCAATGGGGCGAACGTAGATCAGATTCATCAATTGATGCACTTGTATGGACGTCTTCAGGCGGAAGAGCGGTACAATTGTAATTTTACGATATTTCATCGGCCTCCGCCATTTGCAAAACGTGAAAGCGGAAAATTAATTTTAGTGGTTGCGGCTTCACTAGCCGGAGCACTTCTCTATCCCGGTGTGTATTGGGGATTATCCTATGTTGAAGAGTTTCACCATGCCGTATTAACAGACGAGTATGCACAAGTGCACATAGACAGAAATGAGAGAGAAGCAATTATCAATCTTAAAACAGCCAATAAAAACGCGGCTCAAGCCCTTTTAGATGAACAGAAAACGGCTTACAAGCAAAAACAAGATACTCTTGTACAAGTTCACGAGAAAAAAGTGGATTACCCTATGAAAGCTAAAATCATGGCTGATTTTACGCGCAGTTTCAATCAGTATCGTGTACAGTTAAAAACAATAGCCTATAGTGAAGACAACATCAGTAAAACTTTTACTTTTGGGCTTACATCAACAAAAACTCAAGACATTACTGCGCTCTTAAAACATTTAACCGATTCTAAACGTAATCAATACGATTTTAATCTTGAATTGATTTCTTACAATGAAGAAGAGAAATCTTATCTCAGTGAGCTCAAGGCGGTAATCAAATGAAATTACAAATCGAAGACTACCTTTATTCCCTAGATCAATCCCTTGCACAAAAGAGCGATCGTGATAAAATGATGCTTTATGTCATGATTTTTGCTTCTTTGTTTGCATTTTCCTACTTATTGTTTTGGGAAAGCTCAGAAGCAAGCTTTAAAGTTTCTCATGAAAAAGCGCTCAAAGTGGAAAATGACCTCAACATAGATAAGCAATATTTGGCGGCAAACCCACCAGAACGGATTACTCAAATTGAACAAGAGACCATGGAAATTGAGAGACAGCATACCCTATACATTCAATATAATACTTATATCAAAGAGCAGTTAGAGCAAATCTCATCTTTGTATTATGATGAAAGAGTATGGGGAGCATATCTTGATTCTGTATCTCGTTATGCACGGACTTACAATGTGAAATTAGCACAATTTGGCAATACGCTTCAAACGGACAATAGCTCTTTCGGGCACGTTTTAGATATTAGGATTGCATCTGAAGGACCCTATAAAAACACCCTTAAATTTATTAATGCCCTTGAACAAAGCCACTTGGTCGTTGATCTTCACAATTTTAATGTTTCCGCTGATGAGAAGCTAAAAAGTGACCTCAATATCTCAGTATGGGGGATTGTACGACAATGAAAAAATACCTACTTTTAGGATTAATCAGTGCTCTTGCACTGAATGGCGCTGTAATTATCCCCACAAGCACGGAGAATATCACTACAGTTCAACCGCATGAAGATAAAGAACTGGCATGGGTAGATGAACAAATTCAAGCTATTTTACCCTCTCGCGTGGGTGTACCGGAGGGTTTTATCAATTCATTGCGTGATCCAATGAAAATGAAAAAGCCTCTTTCGATTGCTACGAATGGCTCAAAACTCCTTGCTCCTCCAAAATTAGGAAGTAGTATCGCCACTCTAAGTCAACCAAAAGTTGTGGAAGAACCTCTACGCCTTTTAGCTGTTATGAACAAAAGTGTCTTAATCACTGGTAAATGGTATAAAATAGGGGATAGTGTTCGAAACTTTACCCTTTCTGAAGTAAAACAAAACTCTGTTTTACTAACCGGGAAAAAAGATCAAAAGCTTATTTTGTTTTTAACCAAACAAAATAATAATATTAAAATCATCACCAAATAGGAAAGTATCATGACATCTGTAATTAAACACCATGCACGAGCGTTTATGTTATCCGTTGCCACGGCTGCCCTTCTATCTCCAACTTTACAGGCAGATTGTAGCTATGAGCTTTTCAATATCTCTTCCGTAAAAGGGACAAGTGTAGGAGAA